>CAJONN010000075.1 GCA_905235955.1 uncultured Marinilabiliaceae bacterium | reverse complement strand
TGCCAAAGGCGACAACCGCGAGGTGAAAATCGGGTTTCGTACTAATTGTTGAAAGGCAATTTGTCGGTTATACACCTTTCGCCCATTCGGGGCTACTTTACTTACGAAACCTGAGTTGGTTATATTCCTTTTGCCCATTCGAGGTCGCTTTACTTGCGAAAGTTGCGTTAAATGAAAGAGCTATTAAATTAAAGTAGCTGATAGTTATTTGTTTTCTATTTTGTTTTTTTTACTTTTGCGCATAAAAATTTGTAATTAGTTGCCGGCTTGTGCGGATACGTCGCAAGGTGCGGAAATAGATAGAAAAACGATGAGTAACTCAAAGAAAATCAAATCGGCTCTTATTTCAGTATTCTATAAGGATAATGGCCTTGACGAAATTGTCAAAAATCTTCACAAACTTGGTGTAAAGCTATATTCAACGGGTGGTACACAAACTTTTATAGAGAGTTTGGGCATACCAGTTACTGCCGTTGAGGATATTACTGGCTATCCGTCGATATTGGGTGGAAGGGTAAAAACATTGCATCCATCAGTATTTGGTGGTATCTTGGCACGTAGAGACAATGCACAGGATATAGAGCAGATGCAAAAATATAACATAAACGAGATAGACCTCGTGATAGTTGATCTATATCCTTTTGAAGCTACTGTAGCATCAGGTGCGGCTCATCAGGATATAATAGAAAAGATAGATATAGGTGGTATTTCGCTCATCAGAGGCGCAGCTAAGAATTATAAAGATGTAATCATTGTGCCATCGAAAGCGCAATATCAGCAACTCGCTGACTTGCTGAGCGAAAAGAATGGATATAGCGATGAGGAAGATCGTCTTAGCTTTGCACGTGCAGCCTTCAAGGTGTCGAGCCACTATGATAGTGCTATATTCAGCTACTTTGACCGCGATGATCACACAGCAGTGCGCATTTGTGGCGATGAGAAGATGCCTTTGCGCTATGGTGAAAATCCGCATCAGAAGGGTGAGTTCTATGGCGACTTCAATAGCATATTCAGCCAGCTACATGGCAAAGAGATTTCATACAACAACCTTCTTGACATTGACGCTGCTGTAAACTTAATAAACGACTTTAGCGAGACTACAGTAGCTATTTTGAAACATAACAATGCTTGTGGTTTGGCAAGTAGGTCGACAGTGTGTCAGGCATGGAAAGATGCCCTTGCAGGCGACCCAGAGTCAGCATTTGGTGGCATTGTAATAACCAATGTAGAGATAGACAAAGCTACTGCTGAAGAGATGAACTCGATATTCTTTGAGGTAGTGATAGCTCCGTCGTATACAGACGATGCACTTGAAGTGCTGAAAACAAAGAAAAACCGCATTATATTGGTGCAAAAAGATAATCAGGTAGGCAATAAAACGGTTAGGACATGCCTCAATGGTGTGTTGGTGCAAGACCGCGATGTAGCTACTGAAACAGTTGAGCAGCTTGTAAATAAAGGTGGCAGGGAAGCTACACAAGCTGAGATAGACGACTTGCTTTTTGCCAACAAAATAGTGAAGCATACCAAGAGCAATGCCATAGTTTTGGCAAAGAACAAACAGCTCATAGGTAGTGGTATGGGACAAACATCGCGTGTAAATTCGTTGCGTCATGCAATAGAAAAAGCCAATCACTTTGGTTTGGACTTGAAAGGAGCAGTGATGGCAAGTGATGCCTTCTTCCCCTTTGGCGACAGTGTACAGATAGCCAGTGAGGCAGGCATAGTAGCGGTGATAGAACCCGGTGGTTCGATACGTGACCAAGAGACAATAGACTTCTGTGTAAAGCAGAAAATGGCTTTGGTATTTAGCGGTGTGCGCCACTTCAAACATTGATGGATAATGCTATTGGGCTGATAGATAGGCTCATAAAAAGCTTTTGTAATACATAAAATTGTAACAAGATAAAATGGCTCTCTTCTCATTCTTGACCCAAGAGTTGGCAATGGACTTGGGTACAGCGAATACCATCATAATTCACAATGACAAGATTATGGTGAACGAGCCCTCGATAGTGGCTCTTGATCGCCGTACTGACCGCACCATAGCTATAGGGCAAAAAGCTCGTCAGATGCACGGCAAAACACATGATAATATTTATACCATTCGTCCATTGCGCGATGGCGTTATAGCCGACTTTAATGCTGCTGAAAAGATGATACGTGGCATGATAAAACTATTGCCACAACCAAAATTTTTCACTCCATCGCTGACTATGGTAATATGCGTGCCATCAGGTTCTACTGAAGTAGAGCTACGTGCTGTGCGCGACTCGGCCGAGCATGCTGGTGGTCGTGAGGTATACATGATATACGAGCCAATGGCAGCAGCTATTGGTATTGGTATTGATGTAGAGGCACCACAAGGCAACATGATAGTAGATATAGGTGGTGGTACTACTGAGATAGCTGTTATCTCTTTGGGCGGTATTGTTACCAACAAGAGTATCCGTATAGCAGGCGATGACCTTACGGCTGACATAATGGAGTATATGCGCAGACAGCACAATATAAAGGTAGGAGAACGCACAGCCGAAGAGATAAAGATACGTGTAGGCTCGGCATTGCCTGAACTTGAGAATGCGCCTGACGACTTTGTAGTGCAGGGTCCGAACCAGATGACAGCATTGCCTATTGAGGTTCCAGTGTCGTATCAAGAGATATCGCATAGCCTTGAGAAGTCGGTATCAAAAATAGAGACTGCGGTGCTTTCTGCTTTGGAGCAGACACCGCCAGAACTTTATGCTGACATAGTCAATAATGGCATATACCTCACAGGTGGTGGTGCACTTTTGCGTGGCTTGGATAAGCGTTTGCAAGATAAGATAAACATACCATTCCACATAGCTGAAAATCCGTTGCTTTCAGTAGCTATTGGTACTGGTATTGCGCTCAAAAATCGTCATAGAGGTTTGCCTTATCTGCTTCGATAGTATTAAAGAAAAATAAGAATATAAAGGTAGAGGCGTTTTTATCTCATAAAAAAGACCAAAAACGTCTCTACATATTTTAACCTCTCCACACTGAAGTATTTCGATGCGTAACTTCTTTTATTTTCTTGCTCGCCACGCCACCTTTTTGTTTTTTTTGTTGCTCGAAGGTATTTGTATGGCGTTGGTGTTCAACTACAACGACTATCAGAAGACAGCCTTTCTAAGTTCGTCGAATGCAGTGTGCGGAGCATTATATTCGGCTCAGGATGCTGTTGGTGGATATTTTCATTTGGGCAGTGCCAACGAACAACTTGCTGCTGAAAATGTAGCGTTGCGCAATCAGGTAGCTCTGCTACAAAAGCAAGTAGCGTTGCTTACTGACTCTACAAAGTTGGCAACATTGCAAGGTGTAGAGGCGCAATATTTATCAACTTCGGCTCATGTAATAAACTCTACTACTAATAAGAGTAGAAACTATCTGACGATAGACAAAGGCGAAGATAATGGCATAAAGCGTGATATGTTTGTGCTTAATGGCAGTGGCGTTGTAGGCTTGGTTAGTGCAGTGTCGGCTCACTATGCTACGGTGTTGCCATTGGTGAACACTAGTATGCGACTATCAGTGAAGCTGAAAGGTACAAACTATCGCGGACAGTTGGTGTGGAACAGTATTTCGCCACGCTACGGCACAATGGTAGATGTGCCAGAGCATGCGCAAGTAGCAGAGGGCGATAGTATACTGACCAGTGGCTCGTCGAGCTTCTTTCCTGAGGGGCTGATGGTGGGCACAGTAAGAGAGGTTGATATGGATAAAAATGGTGGTTTCTACAAGTTGACAATATCTCTTGCCGTTGATTTTAGTTCAGTATACGATGTTGAAGTGGTTGAAAATAGAGAGATGCAAGAGCAGCGAACTTTGGAAGAATTGGGAAACTCAGATACTAAATAAAAAAATATAACATATCGTGCCTAACTCATCAAACATAATAAAAGAAATAGTCATATTTATGGTGTGCATATTGTTGCAGTTGTTGTTGTTCAACAACTTGCAAATATCGGGTTTTATCAATCCGTATATATATGTACTCATAATACTCTCAATGCCGTTTGGAACATCGGTGCCGTTGCTAATGTTAGTAAGCATGGTAGCAGGGCTTTGCATTGATTTGTTTTGCGACACGCCGGGTATGCATGCTGGCGCATGTGTGCTGATAGGTTATATGAGGCAGTATGTGCTCAAGCTATTGGCATTCAGAGATGAATATAAAGTAGGTATGATACCTTCAGTAGGGTTATATGGTATAGTGTGGTATGTGAAATATGCGCTCATAATGATATGCATGCATCATATAGCGTTATTCTTTGTAGAACAATATGACACACTTTTCTTTTGGCCAACATTGCTAAGAATAGTGCTTAGCATAATAACGACATTGGGTTTTGTAGTTGTGGCACAATTTTTTGTTCCGTCAGACAAATGGACAGAGAATTACTGAGAGGCTCAGAAGTGTAATAATGAATTATCATTGCATCGGCTATGTATAGTATACGCAAAATAGTAGTGATAGCTCTTATGCTATTTGTTGCAGGAGCCATCTTAGTGCGTCTGTTTCAGGTGCAGATATTTGATAGTTCGTATAAGCTTACAGCTGAGAGTAATTCGCGCCGAAAGGTGGTGCAATATCCATCGCGAGGTTTGGTGTATGACCGCAATGGCAAGCTATTGGTGTCGAACCAAGCAGTGTATGACATAATGATAGTGCCCCGAGAGGTGCAAGAGTTTGACAGTATAGACTTTTGCCATACAGTTGGCATTGAAATAGCAGATTTGCGCAATCTTTTTCAAGAGTTGCGTCAGAATATACGCCGAAGACGTGCATCGACCTATAAACCTTCAGTATTTGTAAAGCAAGTGTCGGGCGAACGTTTTGCTTCGTTTCAAGAAAAGATGTTTCGCTTTCCCGGTTTTTATGCTCAGAGGCGTACACTGCGCAAATATGAGTATCCTAATGCTGCCAATGTGCTTGGATATGTGGGTGAAGTGAATGAAAATATCATAAAGAAAAATCCGTATTACACACAAGGCGACTATATTGGCATAAGTGGCATAGAGAGTAGTTTTGAGGAGTATTTGCGCGGTCAGAAGGGCGTAAGTTATCTGATGGTAGATGTGCACGGACGCCAGAAGGGTGAGTTTAGAGATGGTGAGTTTGATACAACGGCAGTGAGTGGCAAAAACCTTACGCTCTCGCTTGATATAGAGTTGCAAGAGTATGGCGAGCGTCTTATGAAAGGTAAGACGGGTAGCATAGTGGCTATTCGCCCAGAAACAGGCGAGATATTATGCATGGTGTCAGCGCCTAGCTACGATCCGTCGCTACTGGTTGGTAGAGATCGTTCGGTAAACTTTCCGATACTCAGCACTGACCCGCTCAAGCCACTATTCAATAGAGCCATACAAGCATGGTATCCGCCCGGCTCGACCTTCAAAACACTCAATGCGCTTATAGGTTTGCAAGAGGGAGTGGTAACTGAACATTCTAAATTTCCGTGCAATCATGGTTATCAGATAGGCAGCTTTCATTTGGGGTGTCATGGTCATGCTTCGCCTCTCGACTTGCGTCAGTCGATACAGCATTCGTGCAATGGCTACTATTGCTACGAATTTCGTACATTGCTCGATGCGCCTAAGTTTGGTGGTGCTCATAATGCTCTTGATGTATGGAAAAATCATTTGATAAAATTTGGTTTGGGTTATCGCCTTGGCATCGACATAGCCAACGAAAATAGAGGTTTTGTGCCCAATACGGCATATTTTGACAAAGCCAAAGGCAAAAATTGGAACTCATTGGGTGTGATATCGCTCTCGATAGGTCAAGGTGAGCTACTCTTGACCCCCATACAGCTATGCAATGTAGCAGCTACAATAGCCAATAAAGGATGGTTTTATACGCCACACGTAGTGCATCAGATAGAAGATATGGAGATAGACTCGTTGTATAGGACCAAACATTACACAGGCATAGATACTACCTATTTTAATATAGTACAAGATGGTATGGAGGCGGCCGTGTGGGGTGCAAGTGGTGGTACAGCTCATGGTGCGCAGATACCCGGTATCAAGGTGTGTGGCAAAACAGGTACGGCACAAAATCCGCATGGCAAAGACCACTCAATATTTATGTCGTTTGCACCACGCGAGAAGCCAGAGATAGCCATATCAGTGTATGTAGAGAATGCTGGTTTTGGTGCTACATGGGCAGTGCCAATAGGCAGCCTTATGATAGAGAAATATCTTACGGGTAGCATACGCCCAGAGCGCAAATGGGTAGAAGATAGGATGCTCAATGCAGTATTGGTGAATAAGTAAATTAGAGAATAAGCAAAGAGATGAGTAACTACAACAATCCGTATCAGAAGAGCATTGATTGGCTGATGGTAGTGCTATATATGTTGTTGGTAGGCTTTGGCTGGCTCAACATATATGCAGCCAACTTTGACCCTGAGCAGAAGATATTTTTTTCTGTAGATGCTGAATATTTCAAGCAACTGATATGGATAGGCGTATCACTTGTGTCAGTAGGTGTTATTATGCTCATCGACAGTAAGATGTTTGTAGAGATAGCCTTTCTGTTTTTTGGTATATCAATATTGTTGCTAATTGTAGTGCTGGGCATTGGTAGAGAGGTGAACGGAGCAAAATCGTGGTTTTCATTAGGACCTATAAGTTTTCAGCCAGTAGAGTTTACTAAGATAGGTACCTCGTTGGTTATAGCGCGTATGATGAGCCGATACAACTTTCAGTTTACATTTGATAATTATCTGAAAATATTTGGCATACTACTAATACCAATATCACTTGTGCTTTTGCAAAACGACACAGGTAGTGCTCTTATCTTTTTTGTATTTCTGTTGCCCATGTATCGTGAAGGCATGACAGTGCACATTTTGCTATTAGGGGTGCTCTGCATAGTGGGCGGTATAGCCTCGCTCTTATCTGATAGCGCCATAGTGATGAGCATAATGCTTGCGGTAGGCATAATAGCTACCTTTGTTATATTTAATAAAGGTGGAGATAAAATAGATGCTATAATAGCTGTGGCAATATGCATATTGTCGGCCGGAGCACTTGGAGCATATTATTATTTTGTTAGCAATCCGAAATTCTTGCCAGAATATATTCCGCTTGGTGCGGCAGCCCTCATGTCAGTGTATGCCATAGTTCGAAGCCTTATACAGCGAGTGAGCAAGATAGCCATAGTGCTAATGTATTTGTGGACAGGGCTTGTAGTATCGTTTGCCACAGGCTATATATTTGACAACATTCTAATAGAGCATCAGCGCACGCGCATCAATATATTGTTTGGAATAGAAGACGACCCTTTGGGTGCAGGCTACAACGTCAATCAGAGCCTCATAGCCATAGGTTCGGGCGGACTGACGGGTAAGGGCTTTTTGCAAGGAACGCAAACAAAGCTCAACTTTGTTCCGAAGCAGTCAACCGACTTCATTTTCTGTACAGTAGGCGAGGAGTGGGGCTTTATAGGTACATCGGCATTGGTAATAGTGTACCTTATATTTTTTATTCGCATAATCAGTTTGGCAGAAAAGCAACACTCAGTGTTTAGTAGGGTATATGGCTATTGTGTGGCGTGTATATTCTTTTTCCATTTTGCCGTCAACATTTGTATGACCATAGGTCTGATGCCAGTAATAGGCATACCGTTGCCATTTTTTAGCTATGGAGGTTCGTCGCTTTGGGGCTTTTCAATGTTGCTATTCATATTCCTCAAGCTCGACACCGATCGCAATGAACTTATTCGTTAATCAATCTACACACATATATTTCCACTATGAAAAAGCTAATAGGTTATTTTTTGCAAGGATTGCTCTATATCCTTCCGATAGTTGTAACCATCTATGTCATTATAGCTCTGATGCGTTATGTCAATAGGCTACTGAGTGGCATATCGTTTTTTGCAGGTAGCACAAATGGTATGTGGATAGGCTTGTTGCTCATCATCATCATCATTACCATTATAGGTTGGCTTTTGCCAGTTATGATAAAGACACCTCTTGTGCAGTTTATGCAGCGCACTATCAACTCAACACCTCTTGTTGGCATTATCTACACATCAGTAAAAGACCTCATGTCAGCATTTGTAGGCAAAAAACGCAAATTTGGTACACCCGTATTGGTGAGTATGGACAACGAAGGCATAATGCATCGCTTAGGATTTATCACGCAAGAAACAACTGAGCAACTTGGCGTAGAAGGCATGATGGCAGTATATATGCCTAGTTCATACGGCCTGTTGGGCGACCTTGTGATAGTGCCAGAGAGTAAAGTACGCAAACTTGATAGCACTTCGGCTGACATGATGAAGTTTATAGTAAGTGGAGGCGTAACAAAAATAAATGACAATACTCAGCAAGTAACAGAGG
>CAJONN010000074.1 GCA_905235955.1 uncultured Marinilabiliaceae bacterium | reverse complement strand
AATCGTTTTTAACGCTTCGCTACGATAATTTTCTTAACGCTCCGTGCCAAAGGCGACAACCGCGAGGTGAAAATCGGGTTTCGTGCTTATTGTTGGAAGGCTATTTGTCGGTTATACCCCTTTCGCCCATTCTCATGGCTTATTTCCTATGCATTTTTCACTTGCAAGACTTGAGTTGATAAATAAAGTTAAAAAACTGAAAACTCAAAAAACGTTTTTAGTTTTGTATTATATTCGCACCCGAAAAGTTTACACAACATGAACGAACGAATAATAGAAGTGGCATCGAAACTATTCCTCGAGAGAGGCATACGCGCAGTATCGATGGACGACATAGCTCAGACGCTTGGCATTTCGAAACGCACACTTTATGAAACATTTTCAAGCAAAGACGAGTTGTTGGTCAGCTGCTTAGAAGACATGCACAGACAGAACAACGAAGCCCACAAAATAATCGACCAATCGTCGGACGACATATTGGAGATATTTGTTGCGCACCTATTCTTAACCATAAAGCAGATAAAATCAGTAAGTCTTGCCTTTTTGCAAGATTGTGCAAAGATGAACAAAGCTTCGTTTGTAAAAAAATTTAGCGAAGCGAAGAAGCAAAACAGGCTCTATCTCTGCGAAAAAATAAAACGTGGGCAAGAACTTGGTATCATTCGGGCCGATATCAACGTAGACATTACGTTGGGCGTATTCACTGAACAACAAGAGGTAATAAAAGAGATATACGCTACAGGTCTATACACCATGGAAGAGATATTTATGACAATATTTGTAATGTATCTGCGTGGCATGTGTACCCCCAAAGGTGTGGAAAAAATAGACCACATGATAGAAAAATACAAGAAAAACAATTGATCAGAAATAATAAAAAACAAAAAAAGATAGATGAAACAAATTATTATGGTGATAGCTTTACTTGTATCAACAATAGCTATCGCTCAACAACAGAACCAACAAAACGCTAATGGTGAGGAGTTGCAACTAAGCCTAAAAGATGCTGTGAGCAACGCCATAAACTATAGCAAAATATTGCAAACATCGAAGCAAGATGTTGAAATATACAAAGAGAAGGTAAGAGAAACACGCTCAACAGGCTTGCCACAAGTAAATGCAACACTTACCGGTACTACTTACTTTGGCAAAGAGTTGAATTTGGGCGGAATGCCTATCAAGATGGACAACGCACTCACTCTTAATGCTACTGCATCATACACACTCAGCTTGCAACAGTTGGCAGCCGTAAAGGTATCGAAAATAGCAGCTACAATATACGAAACAACTGACGAGAGCAACATTCTCGACATCAAAGCCAACGCTACTGACACATATTACGCTCTGCTCGTATTCAAACGCACTATCGACATTTTGCAACAGAACCTTGCCGATATGGAAGATATACAAAAGCACACACAATATGCTTTCAACGCAGGCGTATGTGAGCAAACCGATGTTGACCAAATAAGCATCAACGTATCGCAACTCAAAAACACCATTATATCAACTGAGCGCAACTACGAGGTAACAAAACGCTTGCTCGTATTGCAAATGGGGTTGCCCATCTCTACACGCATCAACCCAACTGCCAACCTCGACGATATGATAATTGACTCAACAGTAGCTCAGATGGATTCATCAAACTTTGACATAACTCAGAATCCGACATACAAGCAGGTGGCAAAAAGTGTTGAGATAAACGAAGCTACACTCAAAATGCAAAAACGTGCTTTTGTGCCAACACTCACAGCACAATATCAATATAGTCATCCGTTTACAGGTGGCTTTATGAACTTTGACCACGTAGGCAACCTTATACTCAACATACCTATATTTGATGGTTTGGGCAGGCAGTCGCGCGTAAAGCAAGCACGCCTTGAAGTGGCAAAGAGCGAAACAAACCTCTCTCTCATACGCGACAATTTGCTACAAAACGAAGAGCAATATCGCTTTGAACTCAACTCAGCAATAGAGGCTTATCTCTTGCAAAAAGAGAACCTCGACGTAGCTAAGCGTGTGCTCGAAAACTACAGAAACAAATATAACCAAGGCGTACTCTCGAGCCTCGACCTCACTCAGGCCAACTCCAACTACCTTATGGCCGAAACATCGTATGCCAACGCATCGCTTACACTTTTGCAAGCTCACACCAAACTGAGCAAACTCTACAACAACTTTGAATATTAACAAAATAAGATATCAACTAATAAAATATGAAGAGAAGAATCTTTATTTCGGCTATGGCAGTCCTTGCATTGGCAGGTTGCCAGAAAGCAGAGCAAGCCGAAACAGTAGACAATCGCATTCCCGTCAGAGTAACGACAGTGAGCAAAAGCACCGTGCAACGCACTCTCGAATACTCAGCTAACCTCGAGGCAAACGAACAAGTATTTTATGCGCCAACACTTGCTGGCACTCGCATCAAAAAAATCTATGTTGAGGTGGGCGACCATATTCAGAAAGGACAAACACTTGTGGAGATGGACGCAACAACTCTTACGCAACAAGAACTTCAGTTCAAAAACATCGAATTGGAGTACAACCGCGCCGTAAAACTGATGGAAACTGGTAGCATATCGCAGCAAAACTACGATGCAGCCGTTACACAATATGAAGTAGCAAAAACAACATTGCAAAACTTGCGCGAAAACACTCGCCTCGTAGCACCATTCAACGGCATTGTAACAGGTAAATTCATGGAAGATGGTGAGCTCTATTCTGGTGGCGCATTTGGAGGTGCATCGAAGCCTTCTATCATCTCTATTGAACAGATAAACCCAATAAAAGCATACGTTGCAATAGCCGAAAACTACTACACCGAAGTAAAAAAAGGCATGCCTATATTGCTCAAAAGCGAAGTATATAAAGACCGCACTTTTGAGGGCAAAGTAAACATTGTTTATCCCTCTATCGACGCTCATAGCCGTACCTTCCAGTGCGAACTACTCTTCGACAACAAAGATGAGGCTCTGCGTCCGGGCATGTATGGCACCATCACACTCAACGTAGGCGAAGCTGAAGCCATTGTCATTCCGTCAATAGCAGTGCTCAAAGTGCAAGGCGCAAACGACCGCTACATATTTGTAGTACGCGACAACAAAGCAGTGCGCATATCAGTGAAAGTAACAAACCGCTATGACGACAAAGTTGAGGTACAAGCCCTCGATGGTGAGTTGCGCGATGGCGACAAACTCGTAAACGTTGGTCAGGCTCGCCTTATCGATGGTAGCGAAGTGAAGATAGTTGAAGAGTAAAAAAACTCTGCGAGCAACTACAAAACATAGAAAAACAGCAAAAAACAGCAAATTAATATCATGAGTATATTCGAAAGTGCAGTTGAGAAGCCAATATCGACCATGATGATATTCTTGGCAGTAGTCGTTATCGGCATCTTCTCATACATTCAGCTGCCTGTCGACCAGTACCCAAAATTGGATCCGCCATACATCACCGTTATGACGACCTATCCGGGTGCAAATGCGACAGATATAGAACAGAACATAACTAAGGTGCTTGAAGATCAGCTCAATGCAGTTGACGACCTTAAGAAAATGACCTCTGTGTCGTACGACAATCTCTCAGTTATCACACTCGAATTTGAATGGGGCGAAAACCTTGATAATGCATCGAACGATGTGCGCGACGCTGTAGACAAATCAATGTCGAACCTACCAGATGGCATTGACCGACCAACTATTATGCGTTTGTCGACCTCATCAATGCCTATTTTGGTTTACGCCGTTACAGCCAACCAATCGTTTGGTGGTCTATACAAAATATTGGACGACAAGCTCATAATGCGCATGAACCGCATCGATGGTGTAGCAGCAGCCTTCTTGGCTGGCTTGCCAGAGCGTGTAGTATATGTAGACCTTGATCCGAACAAACTCGATGCTTACGGCCTCAGCATTGAAGGCATTGGCTCTAAAATACTCAATGAAAACCGCGACGTATCAGCAGGTACTGTAAAAGTGGGCATCGACGAGTATACATTGCGCGTAGAGGGCGAGTTTGACGAATCAGAACAAATAAAAAATATATCTATTCCACTTGCCAACGGCAAAACTATCAAACTGCGCGACATAGCTAATATCAGAGATACACTTCAAGATATTACCCTCGAAACTAAAGTACAACGCCAAAAAGGCGGCATCTTGCTCGTAACCAAACAGAGCGATGCCAACGCAGTAGCAGTGGCACAAGATGCCAAGAAGATGATAGAACTTGCCAAGAAGGAGGTGCCTACCGACATTGAGTTTACTATGATCAATGACTCGTCAGACTTCATCACCAAGGCCGTACGCAACCTCGAAAGCACACTTGCCTATGCATTGCTTTCAGTGGTATTGGTAGTGTTCATATTCTTAGGTCGTTGGCGAAGCACATTCATCATTGGTATGACCATACCAATATCGCTCATTGTAGCCTTCATCTACCTCTACGTATCGGGCGGTTCGGTCAATACCATTACACTTATGTCGCTCTCAATAGCCATTGGTATGGTGGTTGACGATGCCATTGTGGTGCTCGAAAACATCACCAAACATGTTGAGCGTGGTTCTCGCCCCAAAGAGGCAGCCAAATATGGTACCAACGAAGTGTGGACCTCAGTTATTGTTACAACACTTGTAACCATTGCCGTATTCTTCCCACTTACACTCATACCGGGCATCATGGGCATATTCTTCAAGCCACTTGGTTGGATAATATGTATATCAGTAACCACATCAACACTCACCGCTATATCGTTCACACCTATGCTTAGCTCCAAATTCCTCACTATGCGCAATGCTGCTGAGGAGGAGAAAGAGGGCTTTAGCTTCTACGCATGGAGCAACCGCACATTTGGCAAACTCGATGCTTGGTACGAACGCGTTATTCGTTGGGTATTGATGCGCAAGAAGCTTACAATATTCTCTATGTCGCTTCTGTTTATTGGCTCGCTATTCCTTGCCCGATTTGTATCAACTGAATTCTTCCCACAGAACGACCAAAACACCCTCAATGTCTACGTCAAGATGCAACAAGGTCAACGAGTAGAGGTAACTCGCGAAATATCATTGCGCATCGACTCACTTGTACGCAACATTGTAGGCAACGACCTTAGGGTGCTTTCAATATCGTATGGTTCGGAAGAGACTGCATCGTATGCTTCGATGATGAACACCACAGGCAACAACGTTATGAATATGCGACTGCGTGCCGTTGATGCCAAATATCGTGACGAGTCAATATTCAAAATTGGTGACAAGATTCGTGGCATACTCAAAGAGATACCAGAAGTATTGGAATATACAGTATCGTTTGGCAACTCTGGCTCTACGGGCAACACCGTTGACATAGAGGTTATCGGACACGACTTCCAAACAACTACCAACTACGCCCTCGAAATAGCACGAAAGCTGAAACAAGTAAAGGGTGCTGAAGATATTCAGATAAGCCGTGGCGATGACAAAGCAGAACTGCAAATATATCTTGACTCTGAGAAACTTGCACGCCACAACCTCACAACATCAGGCGTTGGCGATGTATTGCGCAACAAGATTTATGGTTATCGCTATAGCAAATTTAAAGAAGATGGCGAGGAGTATGACATCATAGTACGCCTCGATGAGCAATTCCGTTCAACGATAACCGATGTAGAAAACTTCATCATCACCGATGGCTACGGACAAAACGTACGCGCTAAAGAGCTTGGTGACATACGCGAAGGTTTCTCGCCCCCATCTATCGAGCGCAAGAGTAAGCAGCGTTATCTGAAGGTAAGCATCACCCCTGCTGATGGATATGCACTTGGCGATATGGCCAAAGTTGCCGAACAGGTTTTGAGTGAGACAGAACTGCCACAAGGCATAACAACATACATTGGCGGTTCGTATGAAGACCAGCAAGATTCATTCAAGGCGCTTGCACTGCTTATGGCACTTGCTCTGCTCTTGGTATACATAGTGATGGCTGCCGAATTCGAATCATTCATCAGTCCGTTCATCATAATGCTTGCCATACCATTTGCATTCACAGGCGTTATCCTTGCACTGCTCATCACAGGCTCTACACTTTCAGTAATAGCCGCATTGGGTGCCGTAATGCTTATAGGTATAGTAACAAAGAATGGTATTGTGCTTATCGACTATATCAACCTTATGCGTGAACGCGGATATGAACTTACTGAAGCCATTGCGCTATCATGCCGCAGCCGTCTGCGCCCTGTGCTCATGACCTCGTTTACCACAATGCTTGGTATGCTTCCAATGGCAATAGACCACAGTGAAGGTGCTGAAACATGGCGTCCAATGGGTATTTCAGTTATTGGCGGTATGATATTCTCTACCATCATCACAATGCTCATTGTACCTGCAGCTTATGCCGCATCAAACAAACGTGGCAACCGCAAGAAGAATATCGAAGAGAAAGCATCGTATCGTTTTATGGACGACTTTGATGCTGAACGTGATCTGCCAGCTTGCAAAAAATAGTAAACACTTGATACTCACGGCAGTGTGGCACGGCTATATATAGCTCGCCACACTTGCCTTTCCATCAAAAAAAAAGAAGAAATATGAAAGCAGTATTCATTGTATACAATCAGGCTCTGACCGACCGTGTAAACTATATTTTTGAGCAGCTTCGTATCAAAGGTTTTACACAGTTTCCGCTTGTTTATGGTCAGGGTTCGAATGGCGGAGAACCTCGCATGGGCTCACACGCATGGCCTGAGATGAACTCATCTATACTGACGATAGTGGAGGAGGAAATGGTGCCTCTCATCTTAAAATATGTTGAGAAACTTGACAATGTAAACAAAGATAATGGCATACGTGCCTTCGTCTGGAACATAGAGCAAACATATTAGCTCAACGATACAAAATGTGAGTTTCAAAAAAAACGCTTATGGCATTTGTCATAGGCGTTTTTTTCGTATCACCATATATAAACAAAGCGTTGCACCTCTATCAACAAGGTACAACGCTTTAATAAATATTTCAGTTACAATATTTTCAGAAGCTATCTATTGCCACTTAGTGTTACGCATATCGCCCGTCTCTTCCAAAGCTATGTGCATTGCAAGTGCGTTGCGTAGCGACATTGGAGTGTGTGCATGGCCAGCGGTCATCTTCAGGTAGTCCCAAAGCATCTCTTTATAGTCGGGGTGAGCGCAGTTTTCGATAATAGTTTTTGCTTTTTCGAGCGGACTCTTGCCACGCAAATCGGCCACACCTTGTTCGGTAGCTATTATCTTTACTGAGTTTTCTGACGAGTCTATATGGCTTGCCATTGGCACAATAGCCGAGATGATGCCGCCTTTTGCTACCGACGGACATGTAAAGATAGAGAGGTAGGCATTGCGCGAGAAGTCGGCTGAGCCACCAATACCGTTCATCATCTTTGAACCGCAAACGTTGGTAGAGTTAACGTTGCCAAAAATATCAGCTTCGAGGGCTGTGTTGATAGCAATTACGCCCAAGCGACGGCAAACTTCAGGGTGGTTTGAAATCTCTTGTGGACGAAGCATCAACTTGTCGCGGAAGAAGTCGTAGTTGGCATATATATCTTGCAATACGTCGTCTGATAAGGTGAGCGATGAGCCACTGGCAAAGGTAATGCGTCCCTTCTTCATCAGTCCGATAACTGAGTTTTGTATTACTTCAGTAAACATTGTGAAGGCGGGTATATCTGGGCAGTCGCCCAAGCCACCAAGCACAGCGTTGGCTATGTTGCCCACACCACTTTGCAGTGGAAGGAACTCTTTAGGGAGGAGTCCTTTGTGCAATTCGCCGATGAGGAAGTTTGCTACATTTTCGCCAATTTTTGTTGTTACAGGGTCGGGCTGAGTAAATGCAGCAATGCTATCGGGGAGGTTTGTTTTCACTACGCCCAAAACTTTACTGGGGTCAACTTTGAGTGTATCAGTACCAATGCGGTCGTTGGGGCGATAAACTGGTATCTCTTTGCGATATGGCGGATTGATAGGCTCGTAAATGTCGTGCATACCTCTGATGTAGGCTGGGTGATGCGCATTGAGCTCAATGATAATTTTGTCGGCAACTGCAGCAAATGTAGGCGACACACCCACCGATGTGGTCAGCACCAATTCGCCCTCTGGAGTAATATCAGCAGCCTCAATAATAGCTACATCGATATGCCCCAAAAAGCCGTAGCGCACATCTTGTGCCACATGCGAGAGGTGCATGTCAGAGTATTGCACTTCGCCATTATTGATAGCTTTACGGAGGTCTTTATTCGACTGGAATCCGGCACGGAACTTCATAGCTTTGGCTCTTGAGAGTTCACCATCAACTTGGTCACCTGTAGAGCCACCAGTGATGAGGCTTATCTGAAATTCGTTGCCTTTTTGATGTTCGGCAGTAGCTTTAGCAGCTATTGCTTTGGTAACGGCTTTGGGCGTACCTACTGATGAGAAGCCACCTATTCCGATGCGGAACCCGTTTTTGATGTACTCTGCAGCCTCTTCGGCAGTAATGAATGGGTATTGCATATCAATAATAGTTTTAGCGTTTCTGAAAAATTAAGGTCTATATTGTTTTTGGCAAAAATAGTAAATAATTGGTATATTTTACCTATTTTGGTTTAAAATCAAATAGAATTGATAAATAATTAACATCCATTTACATATTATACTATC
>CAJONN010000073.1 GCA_905235955.1 uncultured Marinilabiliaceae bacterium | reverse complement strand
AAGGCGACAACCGCGAGGTGAAAATCGGGTTCCGTGCTAGTTGTTGAAAGCAATTTGTTGGTTATATTTCTTTCGCCCATTCGGGGCTACTTTACTTGCAAAACTTGAGATTCTTATTTTTTTTCTGTCAGAATAGAAAAAAATAAAATAAAAAGCATTTTTTTTGAATGAAAAGAGTAGGGAATAGTGTGTGATTTTGGGTGTTTTACAATAACTTTGTAAAATCAAAAAATCAAAAAAAACCTTATTCCAATGCATATTAATCCAAAGCTTGACTACATATTTACTTTTACAATAATATCTATTTGTGTAACTATTTGCCTGACGCTCACCATAACTACAAGTAGAATGAGCCGAACGGCTATCAACAACGAAACGACACAATCGCTCATACGCGAGGCAGAATGTGTAAGCAACGAGATACATCAGATAGTTGTGTTGCGCCAAAAACAGGTGGCAACACTTGCAGCTGCAAGCTATTTTAGCGAATATAGCAACCTCAATGATGTGCAAGAAGAGTCGTTTTGGCCTGTAGTTACAACATTCAAAGGCGTTCTGCAGGGCGATGGCGACATTAATAGATTTGTGATAATAAACAACAATGGCTTGGGCATTACAACCGAATATAACCCAGTCGACTTGCACGAACGACTATACTTCAAGCAATACAAAGAGGGTAAAAAATCTGAGCCTGATTGCATCGTGAGCAAAACATCGGGTAAGCAAACCGTAATGTATACCACACCAATAACTAATAGCGAGGGCATGGACATAGGTTTGCTCTGCATTGGCGTTGATGCACACGTATTCTCAGAAATAGTGAGCAAAATAAATATTGGCTCTGAGCGTCCAATCATCATAAAGAGAGATGGCCAATTTATAGCTCATAGCAATGCCGATATTGTGATGTCAGGCGCAAACTTCTTTGCTCTGAGCAGTTGTGGCGATATATTTCGCAATAAGCTCACCGACCATACCACAACATGTAAAGTTACTGAAGATGACGTAGAAAAAATGTATGCCTTTACGCCCATCGAAGGTACACCATGGTATGTGGGCATCAGTGTGCGCGAAGATGAGGCCAATGCAGGCTACGTCAGAATGGCACGAAGCAATGTTTGGGTATGTATCGGACTTATAATTCTGTCGATAATAATAGCATTCTGCGTTGGCAAGGCCATTGGTCAGCCTATCGATGTGATTTCAAATGCAATAGATTCGCTCTCGAAGGGCAATATAAAAGCTGTATTGCATAAGCGCAAGCTCAGATCGAAAGAGCTGACACGGCTCAACGATGCTTATTGTGATTTGGTAGATATGCTTACGACGCTTACCAACGAGATAAAAGCAGCAAGCCAAAATTTGCAAGCAAGTGCCGAAAATGTGAAAGATGCAAGCGCACGCATGGCATCAGATGCCAACGAACAAGCCGAAGCAACGCGTGAGATAGCCAACACGGTAGATGAGATAGCCAACAACATAAGCCAAAATGCCAACAATGCACGCCAAACAGAACAAATAGCTCAGACGGCTATACGCAATGGCAACGAGAGCTCAGTAGCTGTGCAAGGCTCGATAGATGTGATGAACAACATTGCCGAAAAGGTGTCGATAGTGCAAAATATAGCACAACAAACCAATATACTTGCACTCAACGCTACCATTGAAGCATCGAGGGCAGGCGTAGCAGGCAAAGGTTTTGCCGTAGTAGCAAGCGAAGTTGGCAACCTTGCCGACATGAGTCGCGATGCCGCTACAGAGATAACTCTGCTTGTGAAAGAGAGTTTGACATCGTCAGAGGAGTGCGGACAAAAGATGAGCAACCTATTGCCCAATATACAAGAGACCGACCGACTTGTGAAGGAAATATCGCATGCATGCCAAGAACAAGCAACCGGCGCACAACAGATAACGCATGCCATAAACCAGATGAACATCATAACGCAAAACAATGCACAATCCGCCGAAAAGCTTACCGAATTGGCCGATAAACTCACTATACAATCTACCAAACTTAGTCAAACTATTGAGTTTATAAATGTTGAGGAATAGTTCTTCTGTTTTATTTCCTTAACGCTTCGTGCCAAAGATGACGAGTTTTTTACTCAAGTTTCACAAGTAAAGTAGCTCCGAAGGAGCGAAAGAATATAGGCAGGGGTGAGCGTAGCGTAACCCCCTACTAATCATTCATTCCTCCATAATATTAGCCCTGAAGGCTCGAAAGAAAACAATGCATGATAGCAATCGCTCTTTCGCCCCTTCAGGGCTTATTTTTTTATAGATTCATATTTGCTAAACTTGACCCAAAAAAGTAAAAAACAGAAAAATTTTTAAATGTTGTGCTATTAGTCATATTTTTATAATCTGTTTTTTTTTCTGATATATGTCATAGGGTTTCTTTGTGAGAACTGATTAATCGTTGGTATTTATATTTTTTATTTGTGTTACAAAATTTAACAAACAAATGTAAATAAAGTACCTATTTGGTGAGTTTTTGTGTGTAATTTTTACAAAAATTTGCATAAATGTGTGCAAAGTGAAGTTCTGTTTTGGCATTTTGTACCAAACACTTGGTATGAAATGAAAGTTAAAAGCGGTTTAAAATATTATTTTTCATTAAAAAATATACTGTTACTTTTATTTTGATAGATATATGCATATATTTGCATTGTTGTAAATTTTATAACAAATACCCCTTTATTACTTAAATAATATAATTTGTGTGTATGATTCAAATAAAACAATTTCGACAATGTGGTTTTTGACTGAAAACTCTTGAATGAGAATTTACAACAAAACCAACAATAGACAACAGACAACAAAGCAGCTTCAGAAATTAACCCGAAGCTATAGTATTACAGATAATTGAGATTAGCATTGTTTTGCAACACTTCTGCATATATAGCATGTATGTAGAAGCGATAGTTTTTATAATCTGATATTGCATATTAGCTCCAAGTCAACTGCTTTACAAACAATTAATTACCCACCCTTAAACAACTAAAAAAAAGTAAGCAATTTATGCAAAAACGTTTATTACTCTTCTTTGTTGCTATGCTGATAGGTGTAGCAACAGCAGTAGCTCAGCAGACGGTGAAAGGTACCGTCATTTCGGGCGACGATGGATTGCCAATAGTTGGTGCAGCTGTTATTGTAGACGGCACAACACGTGGCACTATAACCAACATCGATGGTGAATTTTCATTGCAAGTAGATGAAGGTGAGAAACTGAAATTTAGCTTTATTGGCATGGAAACACAGATACTACCTGCAGCCAATGGCATGCAAGTGGTACTCAATAGCAG
Organism: uncultured Marinilabiliaceae bacterium; assembly: GCA_905235955.1. Taxonomy (GTDB): domain Bacteria; phylum Bacteroidota; class Bacteroidia; order Bacteroidales; family Marinilabiliaceae; genus W3P20-009. The sequence continues at coordinate 6,794 of CAJONN010000073.1, read as the reverse complement.
TATGGAACTTGAAGAGGTTGTGGTTACTGGTATGGTGAAAACCGACAAGCGCCTCTTTACAGGTTCGGCAACTAAGGTGAGCGCACAAGAAGCCAAGATTGATGGTATTGCCGATGTGAGCCGTTCGCTCGAAGGTAGAGCAGCTGGCGTATCGGTGCAGAACGTGAGTGGCTCGTTTGGTGCTTCGCCAAAAATCAGAGTGCGTGGTGCTACGTCAATATTGGGTAGTTCAAAACCTCTGTGGGTTGTCGATGGTGTCATAATGGAAGACGTTATCGAAGTGTCGGCCGACGACCTTAGTTCAGGTGATGCCAATACGCTTATTAGCTCAGCCATTGCAGGTCTGAACTCTGAAGATATTGAGAGTTTTCAGGTGCTGAAAGATGGTTCGGCAACATCTATATATGGTGCTCGAGCTATGGCAGGCGTTATTGTAGTTACTACCAAAAAAGGTAAGAGCGGCACACAGCGCATCAACTACACTGGTGAGTTTACAATGCGCCTCAAGCCTCGTTATCGCGACTTTGATATAATGAACTCGCAAGACCAAATGAGTGTGCTACAAGAGCTTGAGCAAAAAGGCTATCTGAACTATGCCGAAACTGCTAATGCATCAACAAGTGGCGTTTATGGCAAAATGTATCAGCTTTTGAGCCAATATGATGCAGAATCAGGACAATTTGCTCTGGAAAATACTAATGAAGCTCGTGTAGCATATTTGAGGCAAGCTGAATATCGCAACACCAACTGGTTCGACAGGCTTTTCTCTACTGAGATATTGCAAAACCACTCGTTGAGTATCAGTGGTGGTTCTGACCGTGCACAATATTACACATCAATATCGGCCATGATAGATCCGGGTTGGGCTTATCAGAGCAAGGTGCAACGTTTTACAGCCAATGCCAATGTAAATATTGACGTTACACCCAAAGTAAACTTCAATATCATCTCCAATACTGCTTACAGAAAACAACGTGCACCGGGTACACTTAGCAGCGAGCGCAACCTTGTAACAGGCGAAGTGTCGCGCGACTTCGATATCAACCCTTACTCATATTCGCTCAACACAAGCCGTGCACTTGACCCCGATGAGTATTATACACGCTCATACGCTCCGTTCAACATCTTCCACGAACTCGACAACAACTACATCAACATTCATGTAGCCGACCTTAAGTTTCAGGGTGAGCTAAAGGTGAAGCCAATAACTAAACTTGAGCTTTCGGCACTTGGCGCTATAAAATATAGTACAACGTCGCAAGAACATCATGTTGAAGACGATGCCAACCAAGCACTTGCCTACAGAGCTATGGAAACATCGACAATAAGAAATAGCAACAGCTACCTCTACACCGACGAAGAAGATATATATGCACTGCCAAAAACAGTGTTGCCAACAGGTGGTATATATTCACGCACCGACCGTCGTATGACTGGCTTAGATGCTCGCTTCTCGGCTACCTACAACAATGTCTTCAACGATGTGCACATTGCCAACCTATATGCCGGCATGGAGATAAACAGCGTAGAACGTGAAGGTAGTTGGTTCCGAGGCTGGGGACTTGAATATAACAATGGCGAAGTGGCTACAACCAACTATTTGGTGCTGAAAAAGAGCCCTGAATACTTCACCGTCGACAATACTCACGACCGTGCTGTATCGTTCTTTGGCGTTGCAACATACTCATACAACAGCAAATACACCATCAACCTCACAGGCCGCTATGAGGGTAGCAACAAGTTGGGTAGAAGCCGCTCAGCACGTTGGCTACCTACATGGAACGTAGCAGTTGCTTGGAATGCTGACGAAGAGGACTTCTTTGACATAGTGCGCCCAGTATTGTCGCACTTCACGCTCAAATCTTCATATTCGCTCACAGCCGATCGCGGTCCGTCAGATGTTGACAATTCAGTGCTGAAAATTGGTAGCCAAAACGTTTGGCGCCCAATAGCTTCTGACAAAGAGACCGGACTCTATATCGACCGACTTGGCAACAACGATCTTACATACGAAAAGAAAAATGAGATAAACCTTGGCGTTGATCTCGGATTCTTGAACGAACGCATAGCTTTGGCTGTTGACCTCTACACTCGCAACAACTACGACCTCATTGGTCCGGTACTTACACAAGGTGTTGGTGGCGAAACAGAAAAACTTGGTAATGTAGCAGAGATGAAGAGCCGCGGTTTGGAGGTGAGCCTTAGCACAGTCAACATCAAGCTAAGCGACTTTAGTTGGACAACATCGGTAATCTATTCACACCTTTGGAACGAAGTTACAAAACTTGACACACGCATGAGCGTCAACGACCTTACATCGGGTACAGGCTACGCACTCGAAGGCTATCCGGTAAGGAGCATCTTCTCTATCCCATTCAAGGGACTCAACAATGAAGGTTTGCCAACGTTTATCAATCAGGAAAACGAAGAGACAGTGTCTGACATCGACTTCCAAGAGCGTGACCCTGAGAAACTTGGCTTCCTCAAATACGAAGGCAGCGCCGACCCTACCGATGTTGGTTCGTTGGGCAATACATTTAAGTGGAAAGGCTTGTCGCTCAACGCATTCTTTACCTATTCGTTTGGCAATGTTATTCGCCTCGATCCTGTATTCTCCAATCGTTACTCTGACCTGACCTCTACGCCCAATACCTTCAAAAATCGTTGGGTTGTGGCTGGTGATGAAAATTATACCAATGTGCCTGTCATTGCAAGCCAGAGACAAAACAGAAACAATACTGACCTTGGCATAACATATTCGGCATACAACTATTCTGATGTGCGCATAGCCAAAGGCGACTTCATTCGCTTCAAGGAGATTTCGCTCAACTACGACTTCCCTACACAGCTTATAGAAAAAGCAAATCTGCGCACACTCTCAGTGAAGTTTATGGCATCGAACATTGCACTGCTCTACTCTGACAGCAAGTTGCATGGTCAAGACCCCGAGTTCTTCAACACCGGTGGTGTGGCTACACCAATGCCTAAGCAGTTTACACTCTCACTCAGAGTAGGATTCTAACCTAAATAAAACACAGACAAATGAAGAAAACAACATATCTGACCGCCATAGCCGCTTGCACAGCACTCACAGCTTGCGACGACTTCCTCGACAAGCTACCTGACAACCGCGCCGAGATAGACAGCGAGGATAAGATAGCACTGCTACTCGTGTCGGCTTACCCTGAAAACGACTACCTGTTGCTCAACGAATATATGAGCGACAACGTTGACGACTACGGTAGCTCAAATCCATATACTGACCGCTTTCTCGACCAAGTTTTTACGTGGAGCGAGATAACTGAAAGCAACAACGAAGACCCTAAAGAGTTATGGGGAAGTTGCTATGCAGCAATAGCTGCTGCCAACCAAGCCATTGAGAGCATCAACGAACTTGGCGGAGCTGAAACAACATCGTTGCGCGAGAGCCTTGGCGAAGCATTGGCATGCCGTGCGTATGCATACTTTATTTTGGTAAATGAATTTTGCAAACACTACAATCCGGCAACAGCCAATACTGACCTTGGCGTGCCTTACATTACCAAGCCAGAAGTAGAGTTGCACCCATCGTATGAGCGTGGCACTGTAGCCGAAGTGTATGACAACATTGAGAAAGATATACTTGCTGCTATTCAGCTCATCGACAAAGGAACATCTAATGTGCCCAAATATCATTTTAGCAAAAAATCTATATCGGCATTGGCTGCTCGTTTCTACCTCTTCAAAGGACAATGGGCTGAGGCTGAGTATTACTCAACACTCACACTTGGCGACAATGTAAATAATCAGCTACGCGACTGGACCAATATAGCCTCACTTGCACAAGAATATGATGCTATAGCTTATCACTATGTTGATACCGACGTCAATTCCAACCTATTGCTCATAACCTCATATAGTTGTATGGGTCTTTGCTTTGGTCCATATCGCTACTTTAGTCGCTATTCGCATGGTGACTATTTGGCATACTACGAAACAGTGTTTGCTGAAAATATTTGGAACTATTATGCGCCGGGTATCGAAAAAACTCTCGACCCTTATGAATATTATTATCATGCTCCCAAAGAATACTCTGCAACCAACCTCAACAAAGTAATATGGTGGAAGAGTCTATACGTGTTTGAAGAACTTGATGCTACCAACCATATTGGTATGTATCGTACTGTATATCCGGCATTTACTGCTGATGAAATATTGCTTAGCAGAGCCGAAGCTCGCATATTGCAAGGCAAATATGACGAAGCTGCTGCCGACCTCGATCTCTGGATGCAAAATATAATAAATTTTGACGAAACAATTCCTTTTACACTTACACCCGAACTTATACAAGAGTTCTACAATAGTGTTGAATATAGCACAGCACTCAGATCAACCATCAAAAAACACCTCAACCCGCCTTTTGAAATAGATGAAGAGGGTAGCTTGCAAGAGTCAATGTTGCAGTGCGTACTTGGCTTCCGCCGTATAGAAACCATACAGATGGGACTTCGCTGGTGGGATATTCGCCGATATGGCATAGAGGTTTATCGCCGCGAAATGGACCCTGCTGGCATGCCAACCAAAGAGCTCGACTTGCTCACCAAAGACGACTTGCGCCGCACAATACAGTTGCCATCTGACGTGATTGCTGTTGGTTTGGAAGCTAATCCGCGATAAAATATTCAATAGTTTTTTTACCTAAAAAAGAGAAAAACAATGAACATCAGAACAAAATATAAAGTAGCACTCGCTACCTCACTTGTAGCAATGCTCTCGTTCACCGCCTGCGATGACGACAACGACCTCTCTGACCAAAGCATTATTACTGCAAAAACCGACACACAGACCACTCAGTTTGATGAATGGCTCAGAGTTAACTATATCGACACTTACAACATCGACTTCAAATATCGCTATGCCGATGTAGAGTCTGATATGGACTACTACACCGTACCTGCCCCCTACGATGAGTCGGTTATTATGGCTCACCTTCTGAAATATCTCTGCCTCGAAGCCTACGATGAGGTTGCAGGTATAGAATTTACGCGCACCTACTTCCCCAAAATGATATTCCTCATTGGCGAGTTTGAATATCGAAACAATGGTTCCATGATACTTGGTACTGCCGAAGGTGGAAAGAAAATTTTGCTCACTGGCCTCAACTATCTCAGTGCTAATTTGGACAATATTGATATTCTCAATGAATGGTACTTCAAAACAATACACCACGAGTTTACTCACATACTGAACCAAACCAAACTACCGAATTTAAGCTCATATCAGGTGCTGACTATGTAGGCGACCTCTGTTTTGATCAACCTTATGGTTCGATATATTTGTCGAGAGGCTTTATTACTGCCTATTCGCAAACTGAGGCAATTGAAGACTTTGCCGAAATGCTATCTACCTACGTGTGCAACTCGCCCGAACAATGGGATGCATGGTTCAACGAGATCGACAAGTTAGAATATATTGATGAGGAGGCCAAGAAAGCTGCCAAAAGCAAATTATCGCAAAAGCTATATGAAAGAGAGCTGGGATATCGATATCGATGAGCTACGCGCATCAATCAACTTGCGACAGAAAAATGTAACCGAAGGTAAAATAAAACTCACCGACCTAACTATTAATAATTAAAAGCTATGAGAAAATATATATATATACTTACCCTAAGCATTGCCGCTGCCTTTGCTGCCTGCAGCGATGACGATGATGAGATATTTGACAAGTCGGCTACTGAGCGACTCAACGAACGCCTCACACAAACCGACGAAGTGCTCGTAAGCTCTGAATATGGCTGGGCATTTGACTACTATCCGGGCGAAGAATTAGAGTATAGTGGCATTATATATACCATCAAATTCGATGGCTTAAATGCTACAGTGCGCACCGAGATTGCTCCGGGCGAAGAAGAAACAAGCTTCTATTCACTCAAAAACGACAATGGTGCAGTACTCTCATTCGACACCTACAATTCGCTGCTCCACTACTTCGCAACCCCTTCAGCATCAGAATATCAGGCACTGCATGGCGACTTTGAGTTCCTCATCGACAGCGTTGGCACCGATATAGTTTTGCTACACGGCAAGCGCAATGGCAACAGAGCATTGCTACGTCGCCTTACTCTTCCTGCCGACCAATATTATGTCAAAATCGATAGTATTAGCCAGCTATTCTACTTCGACCGCATCACAAGCAACGGCACCGATGTTGATGCATTCTTCAACATCGACGACCGCTACTACTACCGCGATGCCGACGACGAAGAGGGCGTGCCATTTGTGCCAACTGACAGAGGCTTACGCTTCTACAAACCCGTTACTATCAATGGTCAGAGAGTAAGCGAATTTGTCTACGACGAAAAAGAACTTACACTCACTGACATATACACCGATAAACAATGGCATGCCGTGCTTGATAATAGCTTTCTTATCAAGCAGTTGGGTGTGAGTGAAAATATATTGGTTGTCTCTTTTGATAACAAAGGTGGAACAAAAAATTTTGAATTTGATCATATCGATCAGATAAACTTCTCGTCAGATTATGATTGGATACAGATACAAACTACTACTAATAAAAATACAAGTGGTAAGGTTGTAATAGATGTTACCAAAAACGAAACGGGCCATATTCGCATTGGCTACATAAAGGCACGTATATTAAACGAAGATCATTTGATAAGAGTGTTGCAATATACTGAAGCAACCGATATACCTGGCACATACAAGATGCAATATATTGACTCTGATGACAATGAGGCTGAAGCAGAGGTTGCAATTCACAGAGACCGCAAAGGCAACTTTACACTCGACATG
>CAJONN010000072.1 GCA_905235955.1 uncultured Marinilabiliaceae bacterium | reverse complement strand
CACTATATCAATATTTTCAAAGAACTTTTCTTATCTGTTTCTGACGCTATTTGTTTGTGTCTCGTCGTTTCTTTCAAAATAGCGACTGCAAAGGTAAAATGTTTTTTCGAACTGACCAAAACTTTTTTCAAGTTTTTTCAATCCAAGACTCTGATTGTTTGTTGTTACATCTCAGATGCCGCATCTCCTTTGAGAAAGCGAGTGCAAAATTAGTAGCCTCGCATTAATCTGCAAAATATCGTAAGAGGTTTTTTACTGTTTTTATCGTACATTGTTATAAACATGCTGATTTAGCGATGTTTATAAATGGTTAAAAAATGTTAGCATTATTTTTCTCGCACTGATGACGCGGAAAACACTGACAGATTGTTGAGGTGGGGTATTCGGCATACGTTAGATTTTTACTTGCAAAAGTTGAGTAAAGTAGACTCGATTGTTTTTTCGCTCTTTCTTTATCAACGTCCCAAAGAAAGTCAAACGAAAGAGTCAGAGAAAGAGATGCGTAATTTTTTGTTGTTGTACTCATAAATATTCACTATATAATTAATGTATTTTAACTAAAAAGAATTAACTTTGTGCCCGACTTTAAAACCCATAAACACATATAATTGTTCGGCATACAAAATGAGCAAAAGAGCTATAGTATTTTTGGGCGATGGCTTTGAAGAGACTGAAGCTTTAGCGCCCGTTGACATAATGCGCCGTTGTGGCATTTCGGTTATACTTATTAGCATTAATGCAACTCGTATTGTTACGAGTTCGCATGGTATTGTTGTTAGTGCAGACCAAACAATAGCCGACCCAATCCCCCCTTACGACCTTATTCTTTTGCCAGGTGGTATGCCGGGTACGAAAAATCTGAATGCCAACGATGTTGTTAAAGTTGAAGTGTTGTCAGCATTCAAAAACAATAAACATATAGCGGCTATATGTGCTGCACCTATGATTTTAGGCAATTTGGGGTTGCTCGATGGCAAAAAAGCTACATGTTTCCCGGGTTTTGAAGAGTATCTGAAAGGTGCGCAACATTGTGCTGAAGCAGTAGTTACTGATGGAAATATCACTACTGCTATTGGTGCCGGAGCGGCTCTGAAATTTGGCATAGAGATAGTTGCACAACTCACCGACCGCAATACGGCAAATATTGTGGCTGAACAAATGCAAATGAACAAATAAAACAGAAAAAAGAGCATTCAACACAATGCAATATTGCAAATTGATATTATTACTACTTGCCACTATGGCGCTTACGTGTTGCAATTTGTTTTATCACAAGTCAGATAAAATGAATTCGGAGTTGCAAGGCATTATTCCGTTTCAAGAAAATGACAAAGGCACATACGCTATGGAGGCTCGTTATTCGAATTGGCCAAACCCTGATACCCTTATTATATATATAGATGGCAATAGACACAAGGTTTCAGCTAAGGGCGAAATATTTGATCCGGAGGGACATTTGCGTTTTTCTATTGGCAATGAGTATCCGATAGAGCAGCTCTATTTTGTGCAGAAAGGGCACGACCTCTTTTTGTTCTACACTGATGTTGATGTAAATGGAGCAGGCTCGTTTGCTAAACGTATGTCGCTTGAAAATGGTAAGATTTTGTGGGAAACTGAAATTGAAGGTTTTTCGTTTGCCAAACCACTGATACGCGGACAGTTTGCCTATATTAGCACTATCGGATTTATTGGCAAACTTAAGCTCAAATCTGGTACGTTTGATTGGCAGGCATCGGGCATTGGACGCAACTCGCGATTTAAACATTTTAGGGATATTGATTTTGCCGACTACAAACAGGTACGTTTTGTAGCTCCACATCCCTTCTCTGCTCAGTCTGATACTATTATTATAAATGATATTACGGGCGAGATTTTGACAACTAATTTTCTTCGATAAAGCTCACTTTCACCTCCCCCAAAAAATTATTTTCACGTATATTTTGCCCTTTTTAATAAGCTACCTATCTGATAATCAAGTGTAGTGTTCCTCCAAAAACTATTTGTAGGACACAAGCGCTACCCACCTAACGGTGATATTCCCGATGACTACAAGAATGGCAATGCAGGCAAAGTGAATGTTGAGTTATAGTCGCCACATATCGAAGCCATGCACATTGCGACATACGCCACGCACATCAGCAACAACACCATTACTGCTAAGGTGGTGTGCAAAAAAGTTGGCTGTTAGTTGCTGCTTCATTTCGTCGTGGGCTGAGGCTATTATTATGGTGTCATATATTTGTGTGATACTGGTAGTTAGCGATATGCCGTAGGTGCGCTTTACCTCATCGACCGAAGCGCGTGTATCAACAACATCGATGGTGCTTAGTCCGAAGGCTTTGAGTTCGGTGTATATGTCAAACGACTTAGTGTTGCGTATGTCGCTTACGTTTTCTTTGTATGTAATGCCAATTATCAGAGCCTTAGCAGTTTGCATTGCTACACCTTTGGCAACAAGACGTTTTACTGTTTCGCATGCGACATAGCGTCCCATGCTGTCGTTTACATAGCGACCACGGTTGATTATTTGTGTGTGATAGCCAAGTTCGGAGGCTTTGTAGTCGAGATAATAGGGATCAACGCCAATGCAATGTCCACCAACAAGTCCGGGAGTGAACGGCAAAAAGTTCCATTTGGTGGCAGCTGCATCAATAACATCGGCTGTTTCGATACCCATTTTGCCAAAAATTACCGATAGTTCGTTCATCAGTGCAATGTTGACATCGCGTTGGGTGTTTTCTATAATTTTTGCAGCTTCAGCTACTTTGATGCTTGGTGCTTGGTGTACACCGGCATTTACTATGCTACCATATAGTTGTGCCACAAATTGCAATGCTTTGCTGTTTGAAGCCGAAACTACTTTCGTTACATTATTGATAGTGTGCAACTTATCGCCCGGATTGATGCGTTCAGGACTATATCCTACGCTAAAATCAGTATTGCAACGCAAATGCGATATTTTTTCTATTATCGGAATGCAAAAATCTTCGGTACAGCCCGGATATACTGTGCTTTCATACACTACAACATCGCCAACCGATATGTGTGCTGCTACAGTTTGTGTAGCACATTGGAGTGCATCGAGGTTGGGATGATTGCGTCCATCGACGGGTGTTGGCACGGCAACAATATGCACCGAGGCTTGCGAGAGCTCAGCTTCAGCACTTGTAAACAATATGTCGAGATTTTCAAACGACTTGGCATCGTGCTCGCCATTTGGGTCGATGCCTTGCTTGAGCTTAGCTATTTTGGCATCGTTGGTGTCAAAAGCAATAACTCTGTAGTGGCGAGCAAAGGCCTGAGCAATGGGCAGTCCCACATATCCGAGCCCAACAACTGACAGGGCTGTTTGCTTATTTTTTAGCCTTTCTGTCAGATCCATATATTTTCCACATAGGAGTGATTATCAGGTCGATATGATACGAATAGTCTAATTGCGAGGCATCAACATCGCTATAGAGTTTGCCACCGATGGCAAATTTGAGTATCCGTTGCACAGAGTGATAGAAGTTGGCTTCGGCTACAATGAGATTTCTGTTTTTGCTATATTTATCAGCTTTGTAGTTGGAGAGCGACATATAGTTGCAGTTGCCATAGAGCGAAAAGTAGTTTAAGGCACGCCAATAGCCCACATTCATAGCAAAATTGGTAGCGCTGAAGGTGAGTTGCGGATAGAATGCCCAACCGTCAGAAAACGGGCGTACATTGCCATCGACCATAGCGTGAAAAAACTGTGCTTGTAGCTCTGTGCCAATGCTCTGAAGCCAATGTCTACTGAAGTTTTTGCGTAGGATGATGGTGGCTGAGCCGTTTGCCAAACTTTGCATTCGCTCAGAGAAGTCGCTTATTTGTCCGCCAATATGCGAAACTATCATTTGTAGTGGCACTTCAAACGTCCATGGTGCATCGGCTGTGCGTTGTGGCTTAATGTGTGCCGACATGCCTACGGTGAATTTTTCAGGAATGGTGTCGTTGGGTTTTATGAATTGTTGCCAATTGAGCCACACTTCAGCGTTGAGATGTGGCCTATTTATTTTCATCTGAACACCCATTTCTGGTTTGTCAAATAGTTGTCGTTCGGGCTCCCACATACTCTCAGGCAGGTTGTGCGACAAATGCCCATCGAGTGTGCCCATAATGAGTGTTGCCCAGTTGTTGATGCGCCATTGGGCAGTCAAGAGTAGCGCTACATTGTCATATTTGGTAGTGCCACCATATTGTAGCATTTGTGCGCCAGCTTCTATAGCTATTTGTGGCGTGAAATAGCACACTATTGACGGTCGCAACTGATAACCAATGAGTGTATAACCTTCGATGTAATCGCTAAAATATTCGTCGTTCTTCAGGAAGTCGATATTAGTTATTCTGAGCAAAACATCGCCTTTGGCATAAGTAGTGTCAATGGCATGAAAAACCTCAGAATAGGCATGCGGATATTGAGCTGATGCTACGGAGGCAACAGATGCAAGCATTATCGACGCAAAAAGATGTTTCATCTATAAATAAAGATCAATGACCAAAAACTTTTTGCAGAAGTGCTGATGTGCGTGCCGAAGCGTTGGTGCGTATGTTGGTTTCTTGCTCGCCTATTTTGTAGTATAAGCCATCGACAGCCTTGTCGGTGAGGTAGTCGTTGAGGTCGGTATTCACTGTTTTGAGTCCGGCTGCTCTACCTACCATAGTAGTTGCCACGTCGTTCCAATTTGATGTAAGTGTGTTCCACGATGATGAGCACGACACGTCGCCAATAAGTTTTTTGTTGATAGAGTTTTGTATATAACCTGAAAATAATTTTTTGAGTCCTACTTTCGTTTTGCCCTTGAAGTATGTAGTTGCAGCTGTTTTGTTGCCTCGCAATATGTTTGATGCGTCGGTGATGGTCATCTCTTTTATTGCGCCTACAAATATTGGTGTAGCGTTTACTACGGCATCGGTAGCGGCGGCGTTGATGCTTTTGATGGTGTTGGTTACCAAAGTTTGTCCGCCGGGCAGTTTGGCTATATTTTCAGTAATGATGGCAGCTTCGGGGGGCAAGCCAATGCGCACAGCAAGGTCATCGTAGTATCCGTTTTTTGCGGCGAGCACTTTTACACCAGTGTTTACGCCTATGGTGAGGGCTTCTTTGAGTCCGCCAACAATTTCAGTGTTGGTAAGCGGTGTGCGTTTGGAGTATGTGTTGAGGAGCGATGTTGATGTTGTATTTGACATGCTTGTGCATGCGGTTAGCAGTGTTGCTACAGAACATGCAAATGTTGATATGAATATTCTTCCCATAGTGTTGTTTTTTTATCTGTGCAATAATACAAAAAGTTGTTGTACTAATGAGTGGTTAAACGAAAGAGCAGTGAAAAAAAATGCTCAGAAGTCGTTACAATACGCTTCTGAGCATTGATATTTTATAATTAATATAGAATTATTCTGCTGTTTCTTCAGATGCAGGTTCTGCAGCTTCGGTGTTAGGCTCCTGAACTGGTGTACCAAATGAAGGTTGTTCTTGTTGTGTCTGCACATTTTGCATCACTTGGTCTACTTCTGATTGTCCGCCTTGCAAGCCTTGAGATGGAATAAGAGCAACAGATACGAACGAAAGTAATACTATAGTAGCTGCAAGAGTCCATGTAGCTTTTTCCAAGAAGTCAGTTGTTTTTCTGACACCAAGCAATTGCTGCTGACCTGCAAAGTTCTGTGCCAAACCGCCGCCTTTTGCATTTTGCATCAAAACGGTGATTATCAAGAAGATGCTTATAATAATTATCAGTGATGTAATTACTGAATACATAGCTATAAATATTTTTTAATTAATTAATTGTTCAATTTCTTCAATTCGGGTTGCAAAGTAAGTGTTTTTTTCTGGATTTTTCAAACTTAACTTGCGGAATATGTTGATAGCTTTCTGATATTGTTTTTGTTTGATATAAATTTCAGCTAATGTAACGGTAAATGTTCCTTCGTTTTCTTTGGTACTTTCTTCTATTCGCCTATTGGCTTCAGTAGCATCTATATGTTTGTTGCTATTTTCAAGTCGTTCAGCATCGAGTTTGCCAAGGAAGGCTTCTATTAGGTCTATGTTGTGACGGTTGGATGTGTGACTTTGTGTAGCTATTGGCTTTTTGTTCATTTGGTCGAGCCACTCGCTAAATGTATATTCGGTTGCCTCTTGCTCGTCGGGTATATCTTCGATAGAATAAACCGCCTGTGTTTCAGGCATAAACGACATTTCAGGCAAGGTATCAGGCACATCGGCAAAGTAGTCGGGCACAGTAGTTGTCTGTGGCTGAGCTGCTATGTTTTGTGGCTTGGCAGGTGCTTCTTGAACTTGAGTTGCAATAGTTTTTTGCTCGGTTGGCTTGAGTTCTATGAGTATTTTGAGTGCTGCACGGTTGTGTACAAATACTGAGGCTTTGCGCAGTACATTGTCATATTTGATACTACTGGTGTTGTGCAAATTTTTCATCAGTAGCATCCAGCCTGCATCGAAGTATGGACATTCTTTTACTGTTTCACTCAACGAGACTAATGTGGTGGCGTTGAGGCAAAAGGGGTCAGACATTGCCGAATAAAACAGTTCTTTGTTCATGGTGTCAAATGTTTTTTTGTTTTTACCAGTCGGCAAATGCTTTGTTGAATATATTTTCTGTAAGTTCGTCAACTATTAGTTGCACAAGTTCGTCTTCTACGTCGCTAAGGTTGTTTTCAGAGTCATATTCCTGATAGGCCGAGAAGTTTTGCTCCCAATCTTTTTTGGGGTCTTTGAAGTTGCGGCAACGTATTTTTACGATTACTGTGAGCCTTGTTTGAGCTGATACGGCATCAGCCTTTAGTGCCATTGGCTGTGTGCTATACGATGTTATATTGCCTGAGAATTCTATGTCGGCTTGCCCTTCGTTCATTACAAGGCGCGACTCTCTCTGTATGCGGTCTTTGAGGCCGTCGGTAAGCACTTGACTTAGGTTCGGATTGATAAGTGGTGCGCGATTGTTGATGTATTGCACCGTGAAGGTGTTGAGGTTTTCAGGTATTGAGGCGCCACTCATTGTTATGCTTATGGTGCATGCGCCCAATAGCATTGCGATGAGACTCAGTATGATTATTTTTTTTATTTTACAAATCGATGTCATAATCGTTGATTTTGCGATATAGGGTTCGTTCTGAGATGCCAAGTTCTTGTGAGGCTTTGCGCCTATTACCTCTATGTTTTTCGAGTGCGCGAATGATAAGTCCTTTTTCGTTGTCAGAGATAGAGAATACGGCATCGTCAGGTGGCACTACTTCTGATGCTACTTCGGTGATGTGTGCGGGTTCGATGCCTGCATTATGCCCGGGTTTGGCTTCGTGCGGAAAATCGTAGGGGTGCTGTGGCAGGTTGCTTATTTGCCCATATTCTTGTGTTTGTGGTGCAAATACTTCGCTACCATCGGCCTGATAGAGGCGTTTTATTAGTTGTGCGTCTTCTTGTGTCATGTTGCCGTTGCCTTCGATGAGGCTGACTACAAGTTTTTTGAGGTCGGTAACATCTTGGCGCATGTCGAAGAGTACTTTGAAAAGTATTTCGCGCTCGTTGCTATACGTGTGTTGTCCGCCATTTTCTCCACTTACTACAGCTATGTCGGTTGTGGTATGAGGTATGAATCGTTCTATCTCTTTTTCGTCGACTACTCTGTTTATTTTGAGCACGGTAACTTGGTCGGCTACATTTTTGAGTTGTCTTACGTTGCCCGGCCATTGATACGACATTAGTAGCTGCCTTGCGCCTTCAGTGAGTAGCACGGGTTCCATTTTGTTGGCATCGGCAAAGTCGCTGGTAAATTTGTGAAATAGTGCTGGTATATCTTGTTTGCGTTGGCGCAGCGGTGGTATGCGAAGCATTATGCCGTTGAGACGATAGAAGAGGTCTTCGCGAAACTTACCTTGCGCTATGGCTTTTTCTAAATCTACGTTGGTGGCGGCTACGATGCGCACATCAGTTTTTTTGATTACTGATGAGCCTACTTTCATATATTCGCCACGCTCCAAAACGCGTAGCAATTTGGCTTGTGTAGAGAGTGGCAGTTCGCCTATTTCGTCTAAGAAGATGGTGCCTTTGTCGGCCATTTCAAAATATCCTTTTCGGTCGGCCGTAGCGCCAGTGAACGCGCCTTTTTCATGTCCGAAAAGTTCAGAATCGATGGTACCTTCAGGTATGCCACCGCAGTTGACGGCAATCAGTGTACCGTTTTTGCGTGAGCTATATTCATGTATGATGCGTGAAAAGACCTCTTTGCCAGTGCCACTTTCGCCAATAATCAAAACTGACAGATTGATTGGAGCTACTTGCACAGCTGTGTTGATAGCCTGATCGAGCATTGGGTCAGAGCCAATTATTCCGTATCGTTGCTTTACAGTTTTTATATCCATTGTTTGATAATGAACTTTTACGCAAATATAAAACTTAAAACTTACACGTTACAACTTCACGGCTCTTTCATTTTAAAAACTTTTCAAATGTTGAGGTGCTTGGTGAAAAGTTGTGTCTCGTACTATTCGTGCTAATTGTTGAAGGTGATTTTAGTTACTCAAGTTTCGCAAGTAGAATTTGTACTGCAAACAAGTCCCTATATACGACCTTCTCATTAATTTACTTTTTCTTTCCGCAAGACTCAACGATGATTGAGCGAAGCGAAACGAAGTTCGGCGTAGCCAAATAAAAAGTAACAAAAAGAACTCGTCGCTGTT
>CAJONN010000071.1 GCA_905235955.1 uncultured Marinilabiliaceae bacterium | reverse complement strand
TAACTCGCTTCGCTCAAACAGAAAATCGTTTTTAACGCTTCGCTACGATAATTTTCTTAACGCTTCGTGCCAAAGGCGACAACCGCGAGGTGAAAATCGAGTTTCGTGCTTATTGTTGGAAGGCTATTTGTTGGGTATATTTCTTTCGCCCATTCTCAGGACTTATTTTCTGTGCGTTTTTACTTGTGCAACTTGAGTTAAATGAAAGAGTCGTGTATATCCCTAACTTATGTCATCAGTATGAGAAAATCTTACAAAAAAAGAATAAAAATGCACCTGTTGTCGAATTTTGAATAAAAAGGGAAAAGAATGATTATCTGATAGTCTTATTCAGAATAAAATAACTACTTTTGAGCTATTGAAAAATAACCTAAAATTCTTTATATGACAACATCTATCATTGTCATCTTCTTGATAGGCTACATGCTTATAGCCCTTGAAGGTGTAACAAAAGTAAACAAAGCCGCCATTGCGTTGCTCATGTGTGTTTTGTGTTGGGCACTTTATGCATTAGGTGGCTTCTCTGTAGACGAAGGCGGATTTGCCGATGTAGCAGGATTAAGCAAAATCATCGAACACCATTTAGGCGATGCCAGCACCACGCTTTTTTTCTTAATGGGTGCAATGACTATAGTTGAGATAGTTGACCAACATGGTGGTTTTGACTTCGTTACAAACAAACTTATTACTAAAAACAAACGAGCGTTGCTCTGGAAGGTTGCTTTTGCTACTGCCACATTATCGGCTTTGCTTGATAACCTTACCACATCAATTGTAATGATAATGATATTGCGCACTCTTGTGCCAGACAAGGTAGAGCGCATGAAATATGCTTGCATCGTCATTTTGGCAGCCAACTCTGGTGGCGCACTCTCGCCTATTGGCGACGTAACTACCATAATGCTTTGGAACGGTAAGCAAGTAACAGCATCGGGCGTTATATCTGAGCTTATGTTGCCATCAATAGTGTCGTTTGTAGTGCCAACATTCATAATGCAGTTTTCGCTCAATGGCGAGATAGAACCTACACGTACCAAATATACTATTCGCACAGTGCCTATCACCACATTTCGTCGCTATTTGATATTCATTATGGGCGTAGGCGGCTTATGTAGCGTGCCATTCTTCCACCTCTACACTGAGTTGCCACCATTCTGTGGCATCTTGCTTGTATTGGGCGTGCTTTGGACCATCATTGAAGTGTTTCATCGAGATAAGGCCGAAGACGACCCTGAGGCAAAACGTGTAACGCAGATACTTACTCGCATCGACTTAGGTACGATACTCTTCTTCCTTGGCATACTGATGGCTGTAGCAGTATTGTCGCAAGTGAAGATATTGCAGCATTTGGGCGAATGGCTCAATGTGATAAGCAACAACAATCATTATCTTGTTACAGGCGCAATAGGCGTATTGTCAGCAATAGTAGATAATGTACCACTTGTAGCAGGCTCAATGCACATGTATGAGATAGACCCAACAGGTGGCGACTTCGGCGTCGATGGCATATTCTGGCAACTCTTGGCATACTGCGCTGGTGTGGGTGGCTCAATGCTCATTATTGGCTCTGCAGCTGGTGTGGTAGTTATGGGCTTGGAAAAGATAAGCTTTGGCTGGTATCTGAAAAATATTTCGTGGTTGGCTCTGATAGGCTATCTTTGCGGTATGGCAGTGTATTATTTTGAAGAAACATTGATATTTCCGTTGTTGAAATAAGTGTGTAGTATCGACTATGGTTCTTTTGCTGGAAAATGAAAGAGCCTATGTGGAACTAACCATATTTTGAATATGTTCGGGGCAAAGTTGAACAATTTATTTTTATCTTTGCCACGAAAAAAATAACATATTCGGGGTGCTGGAGTTGACACAATGCAACAAAGGCTGAGATGATACCCATAAAACCTGATGCGGGTAATGCCGCCGTAGGAAAAATGAATCAGAAATAGTTCAAGATTCAGATATTAATACCTCGAGTAGTTGTTTGTTTGCATAGCAACACTCGAGGTTTTTTATTTGGCAGAAAAATATATATATGACTATAATTATCAATAACAAACCAACTGAGACTAATGCAACAACGTTACTTGCATTGGCCACAGAACTACAACTGCCTGCCAAAGGCATAGCAGTGGCTATAAGCAACAAAATGGTGCCACGCACACAGTGGGCCGACACTGCCATACAGAGCAACGATAACATTGTGATAATAAAAGCCGTTTGCGGGGGATAGAGATGTTGCAATTTATATCGCATTACACCGAAAAATATAGCTACATAGACTCTGTGCGTATGGCATTGCAAGGTGGCTGTAAATGGATACAGCTACGCATGAAAGATGCATCAGACGATGAGGTAAAGAGCGTTGCCCTTGAGGCACAAAAGCTATGCAAAGAGGCTGGTGCTACCTTCATCATCGACGACAGAGTGGAGCTGGTGCGCGCCATTGGTGCCGACGGTGTGCACTTGGGACTAAACGATATGCCAATAGCCGATGCAAGGCAAATTTTGGGCAGCAACTTTATCATTGGTGGCACCGCCAATACATTTGCTGACGTGAGGGCACACTACGAAGCAGGTGCCAATTATATTGGGTGCGGACCATTTAGGTTTACCACTACAAAGCAAAAACTTTCGCCCATACTCGGATTCGAAGGCTACAAAAACATAATACAACAGATGCATCAACATAGCATAAACATTCCGATTGTAGCTATTGGTGGAATAACGGCTGCCGACATACCAAGCATAATGCAAACAGGCGTTACAGGTATTGCTTTGAGTAGCACTATATTGCGAGCCGAAAATCCGGTAAGCGAAATGAAGCGAGTGTTGGAAGTTTTGAGTTTTAAGTCTTAAGTTTTTAAGTTATATGAGCAAACTTATCATTGCCGGACGCGAGTTCAATTCCCGACTATTTCTCGGTACTGGCAAATTTAGCAACAACAATCTGATGGCTCAAGCTATTGAGGCATCGGGTACAGAGATGGTTACTGTAGCAATGAAACGCATAGAGCTTGGCGACGAGCACGACGACCTTCTCACTCACATTACACAACACAAAAACATACAACTATTGCCTAATACATCGGGTGTGAGAAATGCTGAAGAGGCTGTTTTTGCCGCACAAATGGCGCGTGAAGCATTTGGCACAAACTGGCTCAAACTTGAGATACACCCAGATCCGCGCTACTTGTTGCCCGATTCGGTTGAAACACTCAAAGCTACTGAGCAACTGGTAAAACTTGGCTTTGTGGTGTTGCCCTATTGCCAAGCCGACCCAACACTATGCAAGCACCTTGAAGAGGCTGGTGCTGCTACTGTGATGCCATTGGCTGCACCAATAGGTACCAATAAAGGACTGCGCATGAAAGATTTTTTGCAAATAATAATAGAGCAAGCCACAGTGCCAGTGGTAGTTGATGCTGGCATTGGTGCGCCCAGTCATGCTGCTGAAGCTATGGAGATGGGTGCCGACTGCTGCTTGGTAAACACAGCAATAGCCGTGGCTGGCGACCCTGTAGCTATGGCCGATGCCTTCCGACAGGCCGTTGTTGCTGGGCGCATAGCATACGAAGCCGGATTGGGAGCTATAAGCAACTGTGCCGAGGCATCGAGTCCGCTCACTGCATTTCTAAATAATTAATACATTGACACTTATATACAATGCCACAAGACAACAAAGCATACGCTAAGAGAGAAAAATATTATATGCAAGGAGTGCTATTTCCACAAATAAAAGTGGGAATGACCAAAGTAAACCTCTCGCCTACAGTAACCAAAGATGCTGATGGCAATTTGCACTCGGAGCCCAACGAACCCGTTTTGATATACGACACTAGCGGTCCGTTTTCTGACCCCAATATAAAAGTAGACCTCAAAAAAGGCTTGCCTCGTATGCGTGAGCAATGGATAGAGAGCCGCAACGACACCGAGCAACTAAGCGAAGTAACATCAGACTATGGCAAGCAACGCCTCACTGACCATTCGCTTGACAAATTGCGTTTTGAGCACATACAGCTGCCACGCCGAGCACAAAAAGGCAAAGCCATAACTCAAATGGCATACGCTAAGGCAGGCATCATTACACCTGAAATGGAGTATGTGGCAATACGCGAAAATATGAACTGCGAAGCACTTGGTATCAAAACATACATAACGCCTGAGTTTGTAAGAAGCGAAATAGCTCGCGGACGTGCCGTATTGCCAGCCAACATCAATCACCCCGAAAGTGAACCAATGATAATAGGGCGCAACTTCGCCGTAAAGATAAACACAAACATAGGCAACTCAGCTACTACATCATCGATAGAAGAGGAGGTTGACAAAGCTGTATGGAGCTGTAAATGGGGTGGCGACACGCTAATGGACCTCTCTACGGGCGACAACATACACGAAACACGCGAATGGATTGTGCGCAACTGCCCCGTACCTGTTGGTACAGTACCTATATATCAGGCACTTGAAAAAGTGCAAGGTAGGGTTGAAGACCTGACGTGGGAAATATACAGAGATACACTCATAGAGCAATGTGAGCAGGGTGTCGACTACTTTACCATACACGCAGGCATACGCTTGCAAAATGTACACTTGGCTGACAACAGACTATGTGGCATTGTGAGTAGAGGAGGCTCGATAATGAGCAAATGGTGCCTCATTCACAACCGCGAAAGCTTCCTCTATGAGCACTTCGACGACATTTGCGACATAGTGGCACAATACGACGTGGCACTCTCGCTTGGCGACGGATTGCGACCGGGCTGCACTGCCGATGCCAACGATGCTGCACAGTTTGCCGAACTTGATACAATGGGCGAACTCGTCAGACGTGCATGGGACAAAAATGTGCAAGCCTTCATCGAAGGACCCGGACATGTGCCAATGCACAAGATACAAGAAAATATGGAACGCCAACTATCTCACTGCTACGAAGCACCATTCTACACACTTGGCCCAATTGTTACTGACATAGCTCCGGGCTATGACCATATAACAAGCGCCATTGGTGGTGCACAAATAGCATGGCTCGGCACAGCTATGCTCTGCTATGTAACGCCAAAAGAACATTTGGCATTGCCCAATAGAGAAGATGTGAGAGTAGGCGTTGTAACTTATAAAATAGCCGCACACGCTGCCGACCTTGCCAAAGGATATCCGGGCGCAACCATACGCGACAATGCCTTGTCGAAAGCACGCTTCGAATTTCGTTGGCGCGACCAGTTCCACCTCTCGCTCGACCCCGAACGTGCATTGCAATATTTTGAAGAAGCTGGACATACCGATGGTGAATATTGCACCATGTGCGGACCAAATTTCTGTGCCGCTAAGCTCACTCATGATTTGCGCAAATTCAAAAAATAATGGAACTAACTCCCGAACAAAAACGTCGCTACAACCGTCAGCTCATTCTCGATGGCTTCGGACCTGAGGCACAAACACGTTTGCTCAGTGCCAAAGTGCTTATTGTGGGCGCTGGCGGATTGGGGTCGCCCATAGCGCTCTACTTGGCAGCTGCTGGTGTTGGCACTATTGGTATTGCCGATGGCGACACGGTGAGTATCACCAACTTGCAACGACAAGTGATACACTTCAGCACTGACATTGGTAAACCCAAAGTAGACTCTGCTGAAGAAAAAATAAGAGCCATCAACCCAGATGTTGACGTAATAAAACACGAGATATATCTGAGCGAAGATAATGCGCTTGAACTTATTAAGCCGTATGACTTTGTGATAGATGGTACCGATAATTTTGCCACCAAATACCTCGTCAACGATGCATGTGTGATGTTGGGCAAAGCCTTTAGCATGGGCGGCATCAATCGCTATTCAGGACAAACCATGACTCACACGCCACAAAGTGCCTGCTACCGCTGCCTCTTTCCCGAGCCACCTGCCATAGCCGACGTAGAGACATGTGCTACAGTAGGCGTTTTGGGCTGCATTGCCGGAATGCTTGGCACAGTGCAAGCCGCCGAATGCATCAAATATCTGTCAGGTACAGGTACACTGCTCACCAATGCGCTGCTCACATTCGACTCGCTCAGCATGCAGTGGCAACGTTTCGATTTTAGCAAAAACAACAACTGCGCACTCTGTGGCAATGAGCCAACTATAACACAGCTCAAAGAGTACGCATTTAAGCCTTGTAGCAAAAAAAACAACAACAATGTTCTCTGACGAATTGAAAAACATAAGTTGGGACGAAACAACCCAACGCATAGCTCAGATAACCGACACAGATGTGCGCCGTGCACTGTCAAAAACACATTGCGACATCAACGACTTCATAGCAATGATATCGCCAGCTGCTGAGCCATATTTGGAAACTATGGCACGCCTTTCGCGCAAATATACTGAAGAGCGTTTTGGTAAAACCATGTCGATGTTTATTCCGCTCTATATAACTAATTCATGTTCAAACTCTTGCGTCTATTGCGGTTTTCATCGTGAAAATCCGATGGCACGCATCATTCTGACACCAGAGCAAATAGAAAACGAATATAAGGCAATAAAAAAGCTGGCTCCGTTTGAAAATATTTTGCTCGTTACAGGCGAAAATCCGGCAAAAGCAGGTGTCGACTATTTGGCACAAGCTATTGATATTGCTAAAAAATATTTTTCCAATATCAAAATAGAAGTTATGCCACTCAAAGCTGAAGAGTATAAAGAACTTACACATCACGGACTCAACGGCGTTATTTGCTTTCAAGAGACATACAACCGCGAACATTACAACATATATCATCCGCGTGGTATGAAAAGCAAATTTGAATGGCGTTGCGATGGCTTCGACCGTATGGGGCAAGCTGGCGTTCACTCTATAGGCATGGGTGTACTCATTGGGCTCGAAAAAGAGTGGCGAACCGATGTTGTGATGATGGCCTATCATTTGCGCTATTTGCAAAAACACTATTGGCGCACCAAATATTCTGTCAATTTTCCACGCATGCGCCCTGCACAAAATGAAGGTTTTCAGCCCAATAGCATTATGACTGATCGCCAACTTGCGCAAGCTACCTTTGCCATGCGCATATTCGATCACGATGTAGATATCTCATACTCTACACGTGAGCCAGCTTATATTCGCGACAATATGTGCACTTTGGGCGTTACAACTATGTCGGCCGAAAGCAAAGTAAATCCGGGCGGATACTTCACCTATCCGCAAGCTTTAGAGCAATTTACGGTGAGCGACGAACGTACAGCCAAAGTTATCAATGCACGGCTGAAAGAGCTTGGACGTGAGCCAGTGTGGAAAGATTGGGATGCTTCGTTTGACCTCTTTGGTGCTGCTGCCGTATGACCATAGTTGTTACATTGCCACACTTTTGGCACGGAGAGGCTGAGCGCATTGTTATGCTTCTGCATCGTGGCGATGTCGATTTTGTTCATATCCGAAAGCCTGAGGCATCGCTATCGCAAATAGAGCAACTCATAGAGCAGATACCACAGCAACTGCATCCTCGCCTCACTTTGCACGATTATCATATTCTGGCCCCTAAACATAGCATTGGTGGTATTCATCTCAATAGCAGAAATCCTACGCCATTGGCTGAATGGAGGGGAAGAATAAGCATTTCGTGCCACTCGATAAAAGAGCTATCAGAGTGTCAGGCTGAGCGCAACTACACATATATGAGCCTTAGTCCGATATTCGACAGTATATCGAAGCAAGGCTACAAGGCAGCATTTACGCCTCAAGAAATAGAAGAGGCACGACAACAAGGCGTCATCAATAGCAAAGTGTTGGCACTTGGCGGTGTGAGGTTTAGCACAATAGATGATGTAATCAGAATGGGTTTTGGAGGAGCAATGATACTTGGCGACGCATGGAAATAGTACTTAGCATAGCTGGCAGCGACCCATCGGCAGGTGCTGGCATTCAGCAAGATCTGAAAACAATAACAGCCTTAGGAGGTTATGGAGCAACGGTGATAACGGCTCTGACTACACAAAACACTATGGGTGTGCAGAGTGTAATGCCAGTGCCACATAGTGTAGTGCGTTCGCAGCTACACGCCATATTGTCTGACCTTGATGTGAAAGCTATCAAGATAGGGCAAATACCTAACGTAGAGGTAGCACAAGCCATTGTTGCAGAGCTTAGTGCGCTTGAGCATATTCCGCCAATTGTGCTCGACCCTGTAATGATTTCGACCAGCGGACATCGCCTGATGAGCGAAGAGAGTATTGCATATATTTGTCAGAATATTTTTCCGCTTTGCACAATAATAACGCCTAATATTCCTGAGACGCAAACGCTTCAGAACCAAAGTGGTATGCCAATGTCTTCAGATGTAGGTATGGCACTTGCGAAGCTCTACAATGTAGCCTTTTTGCTCAAAGGCGGTCATGCACAAGGCTCGCAAATGACTGACATACTATATATGCCCAATGGCAATACCGCAACATACACTTCGGAGCGTATAGTAAGCCATAATTTGCATGGCACAGGTTGTACATTGTCGAGTGCTATAGCTACATTTTTGGCACAAGATGCAACGCTTGTTGAGGCTATAAGCAAAGCCAAAGATGTGATAAGTAGTGCTATAATTCGGGGTAAAGATTTAGATATTGGCAAGGGGAATGGACCTGTTTGGGTCGATTTTTTGCGATAATAATGTGCTGATTATTTGCGTTTTATTGCGCGAATAGAAAAGCCTAAATATCGTTCTGTGCTATTGTAAGAAGGACTATAGTAAGGACTTGAGCAGAATCCGTAAAGGTATGCAACGTTTGGGTAGTTGTGATTTGAATCAAGCGTTGCTGACCAATAAAA
>CAJONN010000070.1 GCA_905235955.1 uncultured Marinilabiliaceae bacterium | reverse complement strand
ATAATTTTCTTAACGCTCCGTGCCAAAGGCGACAACCGCGAGGTGAAAATCGGGTTTCGTACTAATTGTTGGAAGGCAATTTGTTGGGTATATTTCTTTTGCTCCTTTGGAATCGCTTCACTTGCGAAACTTAAGTAAGTTTCTAAATGGATAGAACTATTTGTCAAATTACTTCAACTTCACTCTTTCTGAGCCAACCAATATTACCATCTTTCAGCTGTACTTCTATCCACTCGCCAAGTTCGCTAATTATGCTGAGATGCGTACCTTCATGTAGCACAGCCATTTCAGTGCCATTTTTATCGGGCGAAGTGGTGAGCGTTACCGATGCACTCATTATAATGGCTTCTTGGCTATTGAGCACATCGTTGCGTTGGCTTATTGAAATAGATAGGGCTACAATCGACAAGCAGAATACAATTATTGCCGTAAAGAAACCTACTTTGCGTAGTGCAATGATATCAGCAAAGAGGAATGAGCCTATGCCCAACAACATTATTACAAAAAGTACAATAAAAGCTATAGCCCAACCATTGGAGTTGAAGATGTTGGTAAACTGATGCCACCAACGTACAAAAAATATTGGTTCTATTGTTTGCATCTGATCAGTAAGTGAGTAGGCTTGTTCCAAGTTTGCCTCTATATCAGGGTCGTTGGGGGCAAGCCTATGAGCGCGTTCCATGTTGAGAATGGCTTTGCCGAGCTGACCTGTTTTGTAGTAAGCATAGCCCAAATTGTAGTAGAGTGTAGCGCTCTCTCTGCCTCCGCCCAATATGGCTTCGTAGGTGTTTATTGCCTCGTCAAATTTACCATCTTGGCATTGTGCGAGTGCTTGTTGCATTTGCGCATCGGCAGCGTATGAACTGACGGATACGAGCAACATTATTATGCTGAGTATTTTTTTCATCTTCAAAATCAAAATGCAATATTAATTTTTTATTTGGTCTTCTATCTGACCTATCACATTTTCAGCCTCTTCATACACTTTGTCCATTGGCTGAGCCATTTCAACTGGTGCATACCGTGCAAATTCACATGTATCAAGCAATTGCATAAAGGCATCGGCAGCATCGGCGCTGATGTTATGCTTTTGCATTTCGTCTTTTGCATTGTCTTTGGTCAGTACGCTAAGTGGCAATGTTAGTTTGTCGCTCAAGTAGCCCCACAAGGCGCGCATTACCTCGTCAAAGAAGGCTTCGCGTTTTTGCTCTTTCATATAGCGAGCTGCTGTTTTGAGGCGCTTCATTGCTGCTTTGTTGGCTCTGCGTCGTTTTACACCGCTCACGTTCATACTGTCGGCTATTTTTTTGCGGAATAATATGAATACTACTGCAAATATGCCAAGTGGCAATATGATGCACATAAAGAAGAGTGGCGACAATACGAAGAATGTGTTGCGTGCTACGAGGTCGGCATCGGTGTGCACATAGCGCAAGTCTTTGCCAATATATTGCACTTGTTCGTTTGAGCCACCTGAGAATGTTACTGCGTTGGTGGCTGTTGCTGATTGCCCATTGCCTTTGCTTACGTGTATGGTAAATGGTCCTTGGGTGCGTGTTACGTAGTTGCCTTGTTGTGGGTCGAAATAGATGAACGATATTTCAGGTATTTCAAAGTCGCCTTCTCTACGTGGTATTATTAGATATTCTGATGTGCGTGTGCCTTTGTAGCCATTGGCTGTTGTTTCTACGTTGACGTTTTCGTTGGGGTCGAATGTGTCAAAGTCTGAGTGCAAATGTGGTTTTGGCATTGAAAGGAGCTTGAGGTTGCCCTCGCCACTTACACTTAGTTTTACGAGCACACTGTTGTCTACTTGCACGTCGGTAGGCTCTACGCTTACGTTGAATTTGAAGTTGCCTACGCCACCACTTGTCTTTAGGTTGCTTTGTGGCAATGCTTTTACATCAAGTGTTAGGCTGTTGCTCTGCACTTTGCGTTTTACGAGCTGAACATCATCGAAGAATCCACCAAAGAATCCGCCCGACGAAACTCTGCTACGTTCTTTGACTACAAATTCATATTCGGTTGGGTTTATTTTTATTTTGCCGCTCTTTTGCGGTATGAGGCATTGCTTGTTGGCTACAGCTGCCTGATATATAACTCCATCGCGCACCTCTTGCTGAAATTGCAATTGTGTGTTGCCCATCAGGTCTGACGATACAAAGTTGGTGAGGTCAGGTGCTTTGATGTCTGACACTTGCTGCAAATTGGCGCGAGTGTATATTTTGGTTGTGAGTACTACTGGCTCACCCACATAGATTGAGTTGCGACTAAGCGACTGAACAATGATAATATCAGCGTTGTTGTTACTTTGGCTTTGGGTTGAATGGTTTTGCGAATTGCTATTCTGGCTGCCACTACTCTGAGGCACTGATGCCGATGCTTCTACTACTTTGATTGTAACGGCATTAGAGGTTACTTGCTTGCCATCTACGGTAACGTGTGCCGCAGGTATGGTAAACTGTCCTTCTTTGGTTGCTTTCAGGATGTAAGTGTAGCTTGTTGTTTGCGACTTGCTCATTGAACCATTGACAATAGAAACGCTTGTCGATGTAGATTGCGAAGGTCCCATAAGTATGTCGAAGTCAGATGTTTCGCCCATACGCATATTGCTACCCGAAGCGTTGAGTATGTAGGTGAGCTGAAATCTTTCTCCGAGTTTGACAACCGATGGCGCATTTCCCTCAAATGTGATATTGTCGCAAAAACCCAATAAGGGCATAAATATTGCAACAATGAGCAACATTATTTTGATTGTGTTCAACCGATATTTTGTCATTATTATTAAAATATATAAATCACTATAAATCTGATAGTACTTTTGCGCAAAAATAGAAAATATCAAAGATTTTACCAATTCTTTTCTATCTTACGTTTCTGTGCTTCCTGCATTTTCTTTCTCTCTTCTTGCAATTTGTTTTCATCGTTCTGAATAGCGTTTAGTAGTCGTTCGGCTTCATCTCTATTCATTTGCTGTTGTTGCTGCTGCTGTTGTTGTTGCTGCTGCTGATCTTGTTTCTGTTCTTGTTGTTGTTGCTGCTGTTGCTGTTGTTGCTGCTCTTTGTTCTGATCCTGATTTTGCTTGTTGTCCTGATTGTTTTGATTGTTTTTCTGATCGTCGAGAAGCTTTTTGGTAGCAATCAAGTTGTAGCGTGTTTGGTCGTCAGACGGATTGTTGCGCAACGATTTTTTGAAAGCATCGATAGCTGGCTCATACTCTTTCTTGGCAAAATGACAGTCGCCAATGTTGTGATAGAGTTCGCTAAGTTTCTGCTTGTCGGTTTCGCCCGAAGCCATTTGGTTGTATTTTTCGAGTGCTTCGTCATATTTTTCTTGCTGAAAAAGCGAATTGGCGTAGTTGTAGTTGGCTTCGTATGAGTTTGGTGTGAGTGCCATAGCCTTTACGGCTGCATCTTGTGCTTGGTCAAAAAGGCTATCGTGATAGAGTTTGTAGCTATCGCGTATATATTTGCGTTCTTGCTGCGCCGATGCCAATAGCGGTGCAGTCAGAGCTAATGTGATCAATATTTGTTTTATCATTTCTCTATTTTCTAAATCAACATAAAAACACTTTTACTCTTTGCCCGATGGCTCTATGAAGAGGTCTTTTTTGTCGCTTTTGCGAGTAAAAATATCGAAGCCTGAGAGATGCGGATTTTTTCTGCCTAAAATAAGCAAATCGAGCAAAAGCAAGGCGAGTACAACTATTTCAAAGTATTGAAAACGCTCGTTGTATGCGGTGTAAACTTTAGCTTCAAACTCGCTTTTTTCTATTGATTCAATCTCTTCAATGAGTGCGTTGATGCCAGAGCGTATGTTGTTGGCCGACACGTATGCACCATTGCCTGCTGCTGCCACTTGCATGAGCGACTGCTCGTCGATGCGGGTGATGACTACTTGTCCATCTTTGTCTTTGATAAAGTTGCTCATATCGCCGGGCATGAGTGGTACTGGCGCACCTTTGGTGGTGCCCATGCCTACGGTGTAGACTTTGACACCTGCTTGTGCAGCGCGCGAGGCTGCTTCGATGGCATCGTCTTCGTGGTTTTCGCCATCGGTGATGACTATGATTGCCCTATTGATATCTTGTTGTGAACTAAACGAGTTGAGACACAAGTTGATAGCTGCGCCAATGGCTGTGCCTTGTGTGGGAACCATATTGGTGTTTATCGACTGCAAAAACATTTTGGCCGATGGGTAGTCAGTGGTAATAGGTAGCTGTACGTATGCTTGTCCGGCAAAAACAACTATGCCCAAGCGGTCGTCGCCAAGCTTATCAACAAGGCGCGAAACAGCCATTTTGGCCATGTCGAGACGCGAGGGTTGCACGTCGCGAGCGTTCATACTGTTTGATACGTCGATGGCTACCATAAGCTCGATGCCTTTGCGCTTTGTGGTTTCAAGTTTTGCACCAAACTGCGGTCCGGCAAGCACTATCACTTGCAATGCAAATGCTATAATGAGTATCCAACTTTTGAGGTGAAATCGGCTTTCGCTCATGTAAGGCATGAGGTGTGCAATGAGTCTCATCTCGCCAAAATCTGCAAATGCTTTGCGCCTACGCCTGCCAAAGTATAGCATCAGCAGAGCAAACAACGGCACCAGCAGAAGCAAATAGAGGAAATACGGATGTGCAAATCTGAATGAATCCATGTTTTTGGAGTATTTTTTTTCTTAAAAAAGTAGAAGGGCAAAAATGGTTTGTGGTTAGGGTAGGGTGCGCAAAATGGTGTTGCGAAGCACTACTTCAGTTAGTAGCAAAAGCATAGCTGCAATGGCAAAGCGCAGATACTCTTCAGTTTTCTTGGTATATTCGCGCACATCAAGAATGGTTTTTTCCATTTGGTCAATTTCAGCATATATTGCTTCCAAACTCTTTTTGTTGGTTGCGCGAAAATATTTGCCACCAGTCATTTCAGCTATTTGCTGCATTAGGTCTTCGTCTATCTTTACCTCTTGGTCAACATATTGCACGCCAAAGTTGGTTTGCACAGGCATCTGCGCTGTGCCACGTGTGCCTACGCCAATGGTGTAGACGCGCACACCAAATGTTTGAGCTATTTCGGCTGCTTTTTGTGGTGTTATGTCGCCTCTGTTGTTGCAGCCATCGGTAAGCAGTATTATCACTTTGCTTTTAGCTTTGCTGTCTTTTATGCGACTTACTGATGTGGCCAAGCCCATACCTATGGCTGTGCCGTCTTCGAGCATTCCCATCCTGACGTCGTTGAAGAGGTTGGTGAGTGCAGTGTGGTCAGTAGTGAGTGGGCATTGTGTGAAACTTTCGCCTGCAAAAATAACCAAACCAATGTTGTCGTTTGGGCGACTCGAAATAAATTTGATACCAACATCTTTGGCTGCTTCGAGGCGGTTGGGCTTGAAGTCGATAGCTTGCATACTGCCTGATATGTCGAGAGCCATAACTATGTCGATGCCTTCAGTTTTTTCGTCTCTGTAGCTGTTGCTCGACTGCGGACGTGCAATGACAAAAACTACTGCTACCAATGCCAACATGCGCACCACCATAGGCAGATGACGCAAATAGCTTTTCCACGAGCGTTTCAATCCCTCAAAAGGTTTGAGCGTAGAGAGCTGAAGTGTAGCATTTTGCTTTTTTCGGTTCCAAATATACCACGCTATATATATAGGTATTACAAGTAATATCCAAAATGCGTTGGGGTTAGAAAATGTTATTCCATCCATTGCTTTACAATGATAATTCGGTTATGAATTGGCATTATTGCTCTTATCTTCTTTGTTTTCAGTTGGTTGTGAAGGGTTCTCAGCTATGCGTGTTTGCTCTACAAATTCAACGGCATGTTTTAGTGCTGTATCGTTTTCGTCGGGCAGAGGCTCATGCTTGGCAAACTTCACAAAGTCGGCTGTTTCGAGTACAGAACGTAGCTTGGTAGTGCTTGCAGTGTCAGAGTATACTTGGGCGAGGCTCTCCATTATTTCATCGGTGGTGCTCTCCATAGCATTGAGGCTGTAGCGTTCTGATATGTATCGACGCAAAGTATCTGTCAGGTCAGAATAGTACTCTTTGAAGCGATTTTTTTGCCATAGCTTTTCTTCTCTGATGCGTTCCAATTCGCGCAGAGCTATCACATCGCAAGGGTCAACATGCTTAGGCTTGACGGGCTCGCCACTTTGCTTTGCTTTGTATTTGCGATAATAATGAATAGCTATAATAAGCACTGCTACAACTACCAAAAGCATTATTACCCAAGGCAGATATTGCAACAGTTCGGCAAATTGGAAGGGCGAATCTTTCACATCTTTCACATCGAAAATGGGTACCGAGTGAGTCTCTTCATCAACTTGTATATCCTGAAACGGATTGACAACACTAATTGCTAAGTTGTTGGTTGAGGCTGTTTGTCCATCGCCAAAATTGAGTATTTCAATAGGCGGAATGTAGTGTAAGCCTGAGTCGAACGAAGTGATGATGTAGCGTTGTTCGAGCTGAATGATGCCATTGAGCACTGTAGTGTCAATGGGCGATGCACTAACTATTTCAACATCTTGTGTGAGCGTGTCGGATAGCTGCTTGTATTCAGGTGTCAGATTGGCTGGATAGGATGCTTTGATGTTGAGCCCCACTTGTCCGCCAATGACGATGGTAACCGAGTCGAGTTCGGCTTCCACTCTGCCTTGTGCCAGCATTGCCGTTGTGCCCAACAGCATTAAAAAGAGAGTAAATATGTGTCTGATTCTATTCATAGTTTTTTTTGAAGAAATATCACATTTTATTTGTGTATTTCTCAGGCTCTTTGTTTGAAGAGCTTGAGTAATTGCTTCACATAGTCTTCGTCGGTACGCACCATAACATTGTCAACTCCAGCTTTGGTGAATATGTTGTGCAGTTCATCAGTGTGGCGTTGCCAACTATCAGCATAGCTTTTTCTGATGGTTGCATCAGAGGTGTCTATCCACTGTTGCTGACCAGTTTCGGCATCGAGGGCAAGCATCAATCCTACGTTGGGCATCACGGCTTCGCGCCAATCGTATATGTGTAGCGCAACGAGGTCGTGCTTATGGTTGGCTATGCGTAGCGATTTTTCAAAGCCGCTGTCCATAAAGTCTGATATGAGAAATGCCGTGCAGCGTTTTTTGATGGCGCTAGTGAGGTAGCGCAATGCTTCGCCTATGTTGGTGCCTCTGTTTTCGGGCTGGAAGGTGAGCAGTTCGCGTATGATGTGGAGTACGTGTTTTTTGCCTTTTTGTGGCGGAATGAAGTATTCCACTTTGTCTGAGAAGAATATGACGCCTATTTTGTCGTTGTTTTGTATGGTAGAGAAGGCGAGTGTGGCGGCTATTTCGGTAACAAGGTTTTTCTTGAAACGTTCTTTTGTACCAAATTCGCGTGAGCCAGATACATCGACGAGCAAAACAACGGTGTTTTCACGTTCTTCTTCAAACACTTTGATAAAGGGTTTGTTCATACGCGCAGTAACGTTCCAATCGATGTTGCGCACATCGTCGCCAAACTGATATTCGCGCACTTCGCTAAATGTCATACCTCTACCTTTGAAGGCTGAGTGATATTCGCCTGCAAAAATATGGTTCGACAGTCCGCGAGTTTTGATCTCTATTTGGCGAACTTTCTTTATCAATTCTGTAGTTTCCACGGTATTGGGTTTTTATTGGAATTTCTAAACAAACAACAGAATGTAGCTCTGTGTGTGTGGATACTATCACCAGAAATGCTACTAAGGCACTTCAACCTGATTTATTATTTCGCTTATTATTTCGTCGCTTGTTACGTTGTTGGCTTCGGCTTCGTAGGTGAGACCAATACGGTGGCGTAATACGTCGTGGCATACGGCGCGCACATCTTCTGGCAATACATATCCGCGGCGTTTGATGAAGGCATAGGCTTTTGAGGCCATAGCAAGGCTTATCGAGGCACGTGGTGAGGCTCCGCAAGCAATCATTTCAACAAAGCGGTCGAGTTTGTACTGCTCTGGGTAGCGTGTTGCAAATACGATGTCGACAATGTATTTTTCAACTTTTTCGTCCATATATACATCTTTCACCACTTCTCGAGCGCGCACAATGTCGTCTGGTTTGAGCAGTTTGCTTGGTTGTGGAAATTGTTTCAAGAGGTTGTTGCGCACAACAAGTTGCTCCTCTTCTTTCTTTGGGTAGTCGATGATGACTTTGAGCATAAAACGGTCAACTTGTGCTTCGGGCAGTGGGTATGTACCTTCTTGTTCAATAGGGTTTTGGGTGGCCATTACGAGGAATGGTTTTGCCATTTTGTAGGTTTGGTCGCCAATGGTTACTTGGCGCTCTTGCATGGCTTCGAGTAGTGCACTTTGTACTTTGGCTGGGGCACGATTTATCTCATCGGCCAATATGAAGTTGGAGAAGATCGGACCTTTTTTTACAACAAATTCTTCGGTTTTTTGGCTGTAGATGAGCGTACCAAGTATGTCGGCAGGCAAAAGGTCTGGGGTGAACTGTATGCGGGCAAAGTCGGCATCAACAATTTTTGACAATGTGTTGATTGCAAGTGTTTTTGCCAAACCGGGTACACCTTCGAGTAATATGTGTCCGTCAGAGAGCAAACCTATGAGTAGGCTCTCAACAAGGTGTTTTTGTCCAACAATGACCTTGTTCATCTCCATAGAGATAAGGTCAACAAACGAACTCTCTTGCTTGATGCGTTCGTTGAGCTCTTTCATTTCAATAGCGTCCATATATCTTTTCTGATATTGTTATTCTGTTATAAATATTTATACTCTTTTTTTTGAGCAGCACAAAATTAATGTTTGTTTTGCCAAAATAGTATCACTATTCAACCAAAGTTGGCAAAGATCATACAAATGTATAAGTTTGACCTATTTTGGACTTAAAGCTTAAGACTTAAAACTTATAACTTAAAACTTAAAAC
>CAJONN010000069.1 GCA_905235955.1 uncultured Marinilabiliaceae bacterium | reverse complement strand
AAATATAAAAAGCTCAAAGCAAATTGCTCTGAGCTTTTTATTATGTGTGTGTTTGAAAAGTATCCTTGTGTTTGAAAATAAGGATTATTCGGCTACTACATCAAAAGTGATGTCAACCTTAACTTCGCGGTGAAGCTTGATGGTTGCAGTATATTTGCCGAGTTCTTTGATGCTCTCGTCTTTGATGAGAATAATCTTGCGGTCGATGTCGAAACCAGCAGCTTTGAGGGCTTCTGAAATCTGTATAGTGTTGACCGAACCGAAGATTTTGCCAGTTGACGAAGCTTTGGCACCAATAGTGAGGTTGAGACCATCAATTTTAGCAGCCAACTCAACAGCGTCTTGCTTGAGTTTCTCAAGTTTGTGAGCGCGTTGTTTAAGGTTTTCAGCCAATACTTTACGAGCTGATTCGGTTGCTACAATAGCGATGCCATTAGGAATGAGGTAGTTACGAGCGTAACCGGGTTTTACTGTGATGATGTCATCTTTGTGACCCAACTTAGCCACATCTGTTTTAAGTATTACTTCCATTGCGTATCCTCCTCCTTATTATTTCAACAAATCAGTTACGTATGGGAGCAAAGCCAAGTGGCGAGCACGCTTGATAGCACGAGCTACCTTGCGTTGGTACTTCAAAGAAGTGCCAGTGATGCGACGTGGCAATATTTTGCCCTGTTCATTCAAGAATTTCTTGAGGAACTCAGGATTCTTGTAGTCTACATACTTGATGCCGCTCTTCTTGAAACGGCAATACTTTTTCTTTCTGATCTCAACTGTAGGAGGTGTGAGATAACGAATTTCTGATGGAGTTTGTGCCATGTCTTAGTTCTCCTTTACTTCTTCTTTTTTAACTGCGTTTCTTCTTGTCTCGCTGTACTGGATAGCGTATTTTTCCATCTTGAAAGTCAAGAAGCGAAGAATGCGCTCATCGCGGCGGTAAGCTGTTTCAAGCTTGTCAATGAAGCTTGGTTCAGCCTTGAACTCAAACAATGTGTAGAAGCCTGTCGACTTCTTCTGGATAGGATATGCGAGTTTGCGCAAACCCCAAATCTCTTCGTTTACTATTTCTCCTCCGTTTTCAAGGATTGTGTCCTTGAATTTTTGTACCGCTTCCTTCATCTGGGCATCAGACAAAACGGGAGTTAAAATGAAAACGGTTTCGTACTGGTTTAACATAATAGTTTATTAAAAAATTTATGGTTATAAATCGGGTGCAAAGTTACAATTAAATATTTGTTCAGCAAATATATTTTTTCAAAAAAAAATATTACTGGGTACGTAGAGTCAAGTAACAAGTGCGAAATTAATTGATAAGCTTGAAAGAAAGTTTTAATTTGTACCGAATCGGAAATTTGTCTGAATATGAAGTTTTCTGTTACCTTATATATATACTTGCGCATGCAATAGTAAAAATGCTGTATATTTGTACGCCTCAAAAAAGGTAATTATAGACAAGAATGGATAGGTTAAAATACATAATAGTTTCATTTGTAGTTATCAATATCTTATCAGCATGTAGGATTGTCAATTCAGAATGCAGAGATATGATGGGGTGTTATGTGTCATTTTCTGACGGAAAAATAGGAAATGATCCGCCTTGCAACATTCATTTGAAAATGACTGAAGACTTCAATATGTTTTCTTTCTCTAACAACGTAGAGTTGCAAGCCACTTTTATTCTCAAGCAATCGCTCAATTTTCCAAACCTCACACTTACCTATCAAATTTCAGTTGATGGCAATTGGTATTGCGAGAACAACATTCTAACAGTTGGTGTAGACACTACAACATTTAGTTGCAACTATGTGGGCTCAACAGCTCAAACACCTACCGAAGAATCTATGGCGAGGCAAATACGCAAAAACATCATAGCAGGCGAACTCATGCCACGCATTAGAGAAGAGGTGATAACATTGACTCAACGCCATGTTAGAATTATAGCACGTGACGCTCAAAAAATTGTAGTTGAGCACCCCGAAACAAAACAAACCATTGATATGATTAAATTAGATTAACCATTTATACAAACAATATACAACACAAATATGAATATTTTGAAATATGGTATAACAGCAGCACTCAGCGTAGCCTCAGCCACTGCTTTAGCATGTACCAACTTCTTGATAACACCTAGCGCTTCGGCTGATGGCAGTGCAATGATTTCGTATGCCGCCGACTCTCACACACTCTTTGGCGAACTTTATCGCTATCCAGCTGCAAATCATGCTGCTGGCGAAATGCTCAAAATATATGAATGGGATACAGGTAAATATTTAGGTGAGATACCACAAGTGGCTCATACATACTCAGTTATAGGCAATATCAATGAGTGGGGCGTTACCATAGCTGAAACCACATTTGGCGGACGCGAAGAACTTGTAGACACTACCGGACTAATAGACTATGGCAGCCTCATTTACATAGCCTTGCAACGAGCCAAAACAGCATCAGAAGCCATCGATGTAATGACGCACTTGGTGGAGCAATATGGCTACTGTAGCGAAGGTGAATCGTTTTCAGTAGGCGACCCAAATGAGGTGTGGATAATGGAGATGCTTGGCAAAGGAGTAGGGCAGAAGGGTGCCGTATGGGTGGCACAGCGCATACCAGACGGATACGTATCAGGGCATGCCAATCAGGCTCGCATCACAAAGATAAATTTTGCCGACAAAGCCAATGTGCGCTATGCCAAAGATGTGGTTAGTGTCGCACGCAAACGTGGATATTTCAATGGTAAGAAAGATGCAGATTTTGATTTTGCAGCAGCCTATAATCCGATAGACTTTGGTGGAGCTCGTTTTTGTGATGCACGCGTTTGGAGTGGCTTCAGACTGATGAGTGCCGATATGATGAAATATGAAAAATATGCTTTGGGGCTCGAAGGCAAAGATGTGCGCATGCCACTCTACATCAAGCCTGATCATCTTATCAGCCGAAGCGAACTATCTGACATAATGCGAGATCATTATGAAGGTACAAAGTTAGACATGACACAAGATGTTGGTGCCGGACCATATCATGTACCATATCGTTGGCGACCATTGGAATATAAAGTTGACAACCAAGAGTATTTTCATGAGAGAGCCATAGCCACACAGCAAACAGGTTTTTGGTTTGTAAGCCAAATGCGCCAAACAAATTTGAGCATATTGTGGTTTGGAGTTGACGATGCCAACACATCTGTGCTAATGCCAATTTATTGCAAAACAACAATAGTGCCTTTGGAGTTGAGCCACGAAAATGCCAATATGCTCAAATTTAGTTGGGATTCAGCATTTTGGGTGTTCAACTGGGTGGCACAAATGGCATATTCGAGATACGACCAAATGATAGCCGACATTAGAAAAGTACAAAAAAAACTCAATGAAACATTTGAGATTGGCGTAATCATAGCCGATTCTGACTTGGCGAAAATGGATGACCCAGAAAGCATCGAAGAACGTTGCAACGATATAGCTCAGAATGTGGCACAACATACTATTGAAGAGTGGCGCAAATTGGGCGAATTTATTATGGTGAAATTTCTTGATGGCAATATTCACCCAACCAACGATGAAGGTGAATTTTTGCGCACCAATGATAATTATCCGGCTGCACCTCAATTTCCCGGATACAACGATGAATACTATCGCACAATAAGTGAAAAAACAGGCGAACATCTGAAAACAAAAACCTTTTAGAACTATTTTTTGCACTTCTTATTTGAACTTAAGCATAAAAATTAGTGCGAAAAAAGTGAAAAAAGTTAGAGCTCATTTTTCATAACTTATATAACTTTGCACCTTGAAAAAATAAGCCACGTTGTATGTGGCATAACAACATATTTTATTCAAAACATGGTAAAAATAACATTCCCTGACGGCTCAATACGTGAATATGAGCAAGGCATTACCGGCATGCAGATAGCCGAATCTATCAGTCCCCGACTTGCAAAAGAGGTTCTCGTTATTGAAGTGAATGGTCAGTTGTACGACCTCAGCCGTCAAATCAATGAAGACGCAGCAATCAAACTCTACAAGTGGGAAGACAAAGAAGGACAGCATGCATTTTGGCACTCATCAGCGCACCTTATGGCCGAAGCACTTCAAGAACTCTATCCCAACATCAAATTTGGCATAGGTCCGGCCATCGAAAATGGCTTCTACTACGACGTTGACCCAGGTGAAGGCGTAACAATCAAAGATAGCGACCTCAAAGTTATTGAAGACAAAATGAAAGAACTCGCCAAAAACAAAAGCGAATATGTGCGTTGCGACATTAGCAAAGCCGATGCGCTTAAATATTTTGGCGATAAAGACGAAAAATATAAAGTAGAACTCAT
Source organism: uncultured Marinilabiliaceae bacterium (assembly GCA_905235955.1). GTDB lineage: Bacteria > Bacteroidota > Bacteroidia > Bacteroidales > Marinilabiliaceae > W3P20-009. The sequence goes on along the minus strand of CAJONN010000069.1, from coordinate 5,825 downwards.
CAGCGAACTCGAAGACGGCAAAATAAGCCTCTACAAACAAGGCAACTTTACCGACCTCTGTCGTGGTCCGCACATACCAAGCACTGAGCCAATTAAAGCCGTGAAAGTGCTGAGCGTAGCAGGCGCATATTGGCGTGGCGATGAGAAACGTCCACAGCTCACACGTCTTTATGCTATCACCTTCCCCAAGCAAAAAATGCTTGACGACTACCTGACTCTCCTTGAAGAGGCTAAGAAGCGCGACCATCGCAAAATTGGCAAAGAGATGGACCTTTTTATGTTCTCTGATATGGTCGGCAAAGGCTTGCCAATATGGTTGCCCAAAGGCATGGCAATACGCTTACGTTTGCAAGAATTCTTGCGTAAAATACAAAACAGCTACGACTATCAAGAAGTGCTCACACCACCCATTGGTAGCAAAAACCTATACATTACATCAGGTCACTGGGATCACTATGGCAAAGATAGCTTCCAGCCCATCACCACACCTGAAGAGGGCGAAGTATATATGCTCAAACCAATGAACTGCCCTCACCATTGTACCATATATCGCAATGCACCACGTTCATACAAAGACCTCCCATTGCGCGTAGCTGAGTTTGGCACCGTAAGCCGATATGAGCAGAGTGGCGAGCTTCACGGACTGACACGCGTGCGCAACTTTACACAAGACGATGCACACATTTTCTGTCGCCCAGACCAAGTAAAACAAGAGTTCCTCAACGTAATGGACATCATCAGTGTAGTATTCAAAGCACTCAACTTTGAAAACTTTGAGGCTCAAATATCATTGCGCGACAAAAACGATCACGAAAAATACATCGGAACCGACGAAAACTGGGAGCGTGCTGAAAATGCAATCATCGAAGCATGCAAAGAGAAAGGTTTGCCAGCCGTTGTAGAATATGGTGAAGCAGCATTCTATGGTCCGAAGCTCGACTTCATGGTGAAAGATGCCATCGGACGTCGTTGGCAGCTTGGTACCATACAGGTAGACTACAACCTGCCTGAACGTTTCGACCTTGAATTTATGGGCTCTGACAACCAGAAACATCGTCCAGTAATGATACACCGAGCACCATTTGGTAGCTTGGAACGTTTTGTGGCAGTGCTCATAGAACATACAGCAGGTAAATTCCCATTATGGCTCACTCCAGAGCAAGCCGTAATATTGCCAGTGAGCGAAAAATATAACGAATATGCTTCAAAAGTTGCAAAACTTCTGAAAAATAACGATATTCGCGCCGTCATTGATGACCGCAACGAAAAGATAGGTAAAAAAATACGCGACAACGAACTCAAGCGCATACCATACCTACTTATAGTTGGTGAACGCGAAGCTGCAGACAACACCATTAGCGTGCGCAAGCAAGGCGGAGGCGATCAAGGCGTAATGACAATAGAAGATTTTGCAAAACATGTGAACGAAGAGGTAGCTGCTGTTACTCAATCGTTTGTAAAATAAGCAAAGCCAGAAGTAAGTAAAATAACTAATCTATTAGGAGGACAAATCTATCGAAACAACGGTAAATAACGACCGCAATTCTCAGCGTGGTTCGCAGCAACAGCAACCAAGGCGCACTGAAGACGAACACAGAATAAACAATCGCATACGTGTTCCGAAAGTTCGCCTCGTGGGTGACAACATAGAGACACCGGGCATATATCCAACAGCCGAAGCACTCAAGATAGCTGATGATATGGATCTTGACTTGGTTGAAATATCGCCCAACGCAGATCCTCCCGTATGTCGCATCATCGACTACCAAAAATTTCTCTATCAGCAAAAGAAAAAGCTGAAAGAGATGAAGGCCAACGCCGTCAAAGTAGTTGTAAAAGAGGTACGTTTCGGACCACAAACCGATGATCACGACTACGAATTTAAACTTAGACATGCAAAAGAATTTTTGCAAGAAGGCTCTAAAGTTAAAGCTTACGTATTCTTCAAAGGTCGCTCAATACTCTTCAAAGAACAAGGCGAAATACTTCTATTGCGTTTTGCCAACGACTTGGAAGACTATGCCAAGGTAGACCAAATGCCACGTTTGGAAGGCAAACGCATGATACTTATGCTTAGCCCCAAATCGCAAAAGAAATAACAATAGTTTTTTAGCGTGTGTTGCTTTCATTTTTTTTTGAAGGCAACACACCCCTAAAAACAAAATACATAACGCTTCAGTTAAATAAAACAGTTTGTACAATGCCAAAGATGAAGACAAACTCGAGTGCTAAGAAAAGATTCGTTCTCACTGGCACCGGTAAAATCAAAAGAAAGCATGCCTTCAAACGTCACATTCTGACCAAGAAGACAACTAAACAGAAGAGACACCTTACTCACCCCGGCCTCATCGCTGGTGTTGACGTAAAAGAAGTACGTCTTCTGCTCCACATCTAATCCATTGTTGTGATTAGATAGTAACAAAGATTGAAAAAATAAAAAGTTATTAACCGAGTGGCTGAGCCGTAAAAGACCCCATCAGGGCACAAACTGACGCCTCCAAGGGCGCTCACCATTCACCAAAAAATTAAACGAAATGCCAAGATCAGTAAACTCAGTGGCTTCACGTGCGCGTCGTAAAGCCATTTTGAAGCTCACCAAAGGTAACTTTGGTCGTCGTAAAAACGTCTGGACTGTTGCCAAGAACACTTGGGAGAAAGGTCAGCAATATGCTTTCCGCGACAGACGCAAAAAGAAATCGAACTTCCGTGCATTGTGGATTCAGCGTATCAACGCAGCTGCACGCCTTGAGGACATTTCTTACAGCAAGTTGATGGGACTTATCAATAAGCAAGGCATCGAAATCAATCGTAAAGTATTGGCCGACCTCGCAGTTAACCACCCAGAAGCATTCAAAGCTGTAGTTAATAAAGCTAAGGAAGCTGCAAAATAATTAAACGGAATCAACAACTATAATTGAAGCGTTATCATAAAAGCATCAGATTCAGATTTTATCTGAGTCTGATGTTTTTTTAGTCATAAAAATGACTAATTTTGCCATAAGATAAACACATTTAGCCAAAAATGGACTCAATAATATTTGCTGATAAGCAATTAACGCTATGGCTCAATAGTTTTCATACTACTTTTGCCGACCTATTTTTCTATTTTTCTACATCAACTATTGTGTGGATTCCGCTTTTTGTGATGTTGGCTTGGCTCATATTGGTTAAGCAAGGCGGACAAGGCATTGTTACCATTGCATTCGTTGCATTGGTAGTTCTTTTTTGCGATCAAATATCTTCATCAATAATAAAACCACTTGCCGAACGTTATAGACCAACACACGACCCTGTGCTACAGTATATGGTGCACATCGTCAATGATTATAGGGGAGGACTATATGGTTTTTGCTCAGCACATGCAGCCAATACGTTTGGTATTGCTACATTTGTAGCACTTGTGATGCGACACAAAGGTTTGAGCCTTGCGCTCTATTTATGGGCAATTATTAGCAGCTATTCGCGCATCTACGTAGGTGTACACTTTGTTGGCGATATTGTAGTAGGTGCTCTGCTTGGTGTAATAATAGCTAAAGTGGCATACGAATTTTATCTGCATGCCTCTCTGCACTTCTTTGTTATCAATCATCACAACAAATGGACTCTCAAGCAAGGGCTTGGCAAGATGTTTGGGCAGAAAGAACCTATGGTAGTGGCACTTACATTTTGGACTATTGTAGCTATTGTACTTATTGTTTGCAAAATGCTTCTGACATACGATGGAATTGCTTGTTGATACAGCTTTTGATGCCTCAGTTGGCATTTTGAGCGAAGAGGAGAGTAAACACTGCATTAGTGTGATGCGACATAAGGTAGGCGACGAGGTAAATGTTACCAACGGACAAGGTTGGCTCTTTAAATGTGTTGTAGTTCAAGCTAATAGCAAAAAATGTCAGCTCGATGTTATAGCGAAAATAGAGCAGCCACGCCCATCGCATCATCTGCACATGGCAGTAGCACCAACCAAGAATACTGATAGATTTGAGTGGTTCGTAGAGAAAGCTGTAGAGATGGGAGTAGGGGAGATAACCCCCATAATTTGTCAGCACTCAGAGCGCAATCATCTGCGTACCGATCGACTTATGCGGCTGGTGGTGGCAGCTTGTAAGCAGTCGCTCAAGTTTTATTTGCCACAAATCAATGAACCTCGCAATGCTATCGAACTTATAAGCAATGCTACCGAAGAACAAAAATATATTCTGCATTGCCTTCGCGATGCTCCAAAGCAACACCTATTTAATATGGTAAGCAAAGGCAAAAGTAGCTTAGTGCTTATTGGTCCGGAAGGCGATTTTTCAGAGCAAGAAATAGAAACAGCGCGCCTTCACAACTTTGCTGAGCCTACACTTGGCGACGAACGCTTGCGCACTGAAACAGCTGCTATGGTGGCTTGCCAAGTAGTTAATTTGAAAAACAAACTTTGAGAAAAAGCCTATACATTTCTGCTAAAAAATGAAAATGCTATCTGGGCCTATTGTTCGTCCGTTGGTAATGTTTGCATTGCCAATAGCCGCAACAAGCATATTGCAACAACTCTTCAATTCAGCCGATGTGGCAGTTGTAGGTAAATATGCTGGACCAAATGCTTTGGCAGCAGTTGGAGCTAATACTCCAGTTATCAATCTGCTAATCAATCTGTTTGTAGGCTTGTCGATAGGTGCCAATGTAGTAATAGCGCACCTCATTGGACAAAACGACAATAGCGAGATAAAAAAAGCAGTGCACACCTCAATATCGCTTGCACTCATTAGTGGCGTGTTGCTTATGGCAATAGGGCAAGTAGCTGCACGTCCGATAGTTGTAGCACTCTCTACGCCACCCGAAGTAGTTGACGACACTATACTCTATTTGCGCATTTTCTTTGTCGGGATGCCCTTTCTGATGCTCTACAACTTTACCTCAGCCATAATGCGCAGCTATGGTGATACAAAGCGTCCGCTCATAGTGCTTACCATTTCTGGAGTTATCAATGTCTTACTCAACTTGCTTTTTGTTGCTGGTTTTGATATGAGTGTAGATGGTGTGGCAATAGCTACTGTAGTTGCCACAGCTTTTAGTGCCATATCACTACTCTTGATGCTTATGCGTAGCAAAACCAACGTACACGTAAGTTTGCGTGCACTTATGCTCGATAAGCGTATGGTTGGTCGTATAGCCTCTGTCGGACTGCCAGCAGGCATGCAAGGTGTTGTGTTTTCATTTTCTAATGTACTGATACAGAATGGTATAAATAGTTTGGGAGCTAAGGCTATGGCTGCAGCAACTACGGCTATCAACTTTGAATACTATACATATTTCTTAGCCAATGCCTTCGGACAAGCAGCCACTACTTTTATAGGACAAAACTATGGTGCAGGGCAGATAGATAGATGTCGAAAAATAATAAAAACGTGCTGGGCAGGTGGCATTATATCTACATTGGTTATGGCAGCGGCAATAGTTGTTTACGCTGAGCCACTTTGCTATCTCTACACCAGTGATGCTGTTGTTGTAAGTTTGGCTGTAGTGCGCATCTATATGGTTACAGCATTTCAGTTTGTCAATAGCGTTATCGAAGTAACAAGTGGTATATTGCGTGCACTTGGTCACTCGGTAGTGCCTGCCATTATTTGTGTGATGGGTGTATGTGGCGTTAGGGTAGTGTGGCTCTATACTGCTTTTAGTTATAGTCCTACATATGAGGTTCTTACAGCCGTATATCCATTTTCGTGGATAATAACAAGTATAAGCATTGTTGTGGCTTTTGTATGGGTGTGGAAAAGAAAAATAGTAGGAATACTTTAGCCGAACAAATGTATACATATTATTGGTGAACTTCAAAAGGA
>CAJONN010000068.1 GCA_905235955.1 uncultured Marinilabiliaceae bacterium | reverse complement strand
TATTTTGTTGTTATATAGTATTTTACTCAACTTTCGCAAGTGAAAAATGTACTGCAAACAAGTCCTTAATATACGACTTTTCCATTAATTTTACTTTTTATTTCGCTACGCTCAATCATCTTCGGGTCTGTGCCGACAGAAAAAGTAACAAAAAGAACTCGTCGCTGATGCCACTCCGCTAAAAATTATCTTCGCTACGATAATTTTCTTAACGCTCCGTGCCAAAGGCGACAACCGCGAGGTGAAAATCGGGTTTCGTGCATATTGTTGGAATACATTTTTTTGTTGTATTCCTTTCGCTCCTTCGGAGCTACTTACTTGCGAAACTTGAGGTATTTTATACAACAGATATTCGTTTGTTTTTGTTGATTTATAAGTGTTTTATTCAAAAAAGAGAAAAATATGATACCATTCGATGTGGTTGCCCCCATAGAGGTGAGCGTAGATGGCGCATTGCACACACTTATTGAGCCCACTTTGTGGCAAACACCAACGTTGATGAATGTTGCATCTATGGCTGCTGAAGAGTATTTGCTCTTTGTTGTCTCTACTGACAAAATAGAAATATCGGCCGATGCTGTGCAGCGTATGCTTAGTGTGGCGCAACAAACGGGGGCTGTAATGCTTTATTCTGATTATAGGGAGGTTGCCAATGGCTCTGTTTGCCAGCATCCGCTCATTGCTTATCAGGCAGGCAGTGTGCGCAACGACTTCGATTTTGGTCCATTATATTTGGTCAAGACTGAGGCATTGCGTATTGCTGCAGAGCTAATGGATAAGCGCTACAACTTTGCAGCACTCTACGATATGCGTCTCAAATTGTCGCGCTTTGGACATATTTTTCATTTGCCCGAAATGCTCTATACCAAGCAAGAAACCGATTTGCGCACTTCAGGAGCTAAGCAGTTTGATTACGTCGACCCACGCAATAGAGAGGTGCAGATAGAGTATGAGCAAGTTTGTACGCAATATCTGAAGTCGATAGGAGCGTATGTGGCTACAAATGATATAGTTGAGTGCGAATATGGCTCAGGTTTTGAGGGTCTACAATCGTGAAGCTACTATTGCTGATGCTGTGGCTTCAGCATTGTCGCAACAAACTGATTTTGCATACAATGTTATTGTTGTTGATAATCATAGTACCGACAAAACTACGCAAATTGTAGCTCAGATAGCTGCTACTGATGCTCGGCTCATACATCATATACCTTCGCTAACTGACTTAGGTATAGGCGGTTGCTGGAATCAGGCAGCTCAGCATCCTAAGTGTGGTAGGTTCATTGTGCAGCTCGACTCTGACGACCTCTATTCTGGCACCGATACTCTACAACGCATTGTTGATAAGTTTCGTTCTGCCAACTGCGCTATGGTTATTGGCTCGTATAATATGGTCGATTTTGATCTTAAGCCACTTCCGCCCGGACTTATCGACCATAAGGAGTGGACTGCCGATAATGGACGCAACAATGCATTGCGTATCAATGGATTGGGTGCACCACGGGCATTTGTTACAGAACTTGTCAGAAAGCATCCGTTTGCCAATGTTAGCTATGGCGAAGACTATGCACAAGCTCTTCTGATGTGTAGGCAATACAATGTTGAGCGCATCTTTGAGCCAATATATTTGTGCCGTCGATGGCGTGGCAATAGCGATGCGCAGCTTAGTCAGCAGAGTATCAATACAAACAATTATTACAAAGACACCGTTCGCACAATAGAGGTGTGTGCTCGTGTGGCTGCAAATATGAAACGCAGTGAACAACAACTTTAAACATCATCTGTTCGATGCAGATTTTTTTATCGAAGGGCAACTTGCACAATGGCCTTTGGCTCAAGCCAACTATAAAGCATTAAGTAGGGTAGAGCAGCGCCAAATAGATGTGGGCACTTATAGCATCAAGGTGCAATACAATCCGGCTCGCATAAGGTCAACTAATGCCAATGTGAGCCAAAATGCTATAGCAGAGCGACCATGTTTTTTGTGTCAATGCAATAGGCCAATAGAGCAGATAGCTTTGCCTTTTGGAGCAGCAAGTGGCAATGTTTATCAGGTGCTTGTTAATCCGTATCCTATTTTCAGTCAGCATCTTACAATAGTTGCTGAAAGTCATGAAGCGCAACATCTGACGGGGCGTGTAGCCGATATGGCTGAACTGTCGCGCCTAATGCCGCAGATGGCTATCTTCTTCAATGGTGCACAATGTGGTGCTTCGGCTCCTGACCACATGCACTTTCAGGCATCAACACTTGAGGCTTGGCATATTATTGCCGACTTTGACAACGCTAAATCTATCGTTTTGAAGCAAACAACCAACGGCAGCACTTGCATAGCTCCGCACTTAGGACGTTTGATATATAAGATAGAAACCGAAAGTTTGCAATATGTAGAGAGTGAACTGAAGCTCATAATGGAGCATCATGGCATTGCTGACGATATGATAAATGTAGTGATGTATGCCAACGAAGCTAATATTTGTGCCTTAGTAGTGCCACGCAAAGCGTTTCGTCCATGGCAATATGCAGCGCAAGCCAACGAGCAACTGCTCATAAGTCCGGCATCGGCAGAGGTTTGTGGCTTGTTTATTACGCCCTCAAAAGAACATTTTGACAAGCTTACGGCAGCCGATGTTGCTTCGATATTTGAACAAGTTTGTTTTTCGCCCAGTGAACATATAAAATACTGATAACTATGGAGATACAAAAAGGTACAGAGCCTGTTATTTCTGTTGGTGTGATGAGTGCAACAGCTATGTCGTTTAGCTTCAACGAGCCATATTTGCTGGGTAGTTTATCGTTGCAAGGCACTCATACATTGCAGTTGTCAGATGGTCTGATAGAGTTTGGCGGAAAAAAGTTTGAAGAACTTAGCTTCGTGCCAACATCGTCTACTGCTACATTTAGCCTACACAATGTGGTTATCGGTATCAATTTTCATTGGCAACGTGCCGAAACACAAACGTTTAGCGGTTCGTTGTCGTTTGTTGTTGACAATGGGAAGATATGGGCTATCAACAAGTTGCCTCTCGAAGATTATCTCTATTGTGTTATAGCATCAGAGATGAGCGCTACGTCGAACATTGAGTTGCTCAAAGCACATGCCATTGTTTCGCGTAGTTGGCTTGTGGCGCAGTTGCAACGTAAAAATAATCAGAGCCGCATAGAGCAGTCGTCTGATACAGAAATAGTGCGTTGGTACGACCGCGACGACCATCATCTCTTTGATGTTTGTGCTGACGACCATTGTCAACGTTATCAGGGACTTACACGCATTGGTGGCGCACTCCGAACGCCCAAAAATCAGATAGAGCAAATCAGAGAAAAAATATCGTTGTGGAGTAGCATATCGCAAGCCAATGCAAGTAGCAATAAGGTGCAGCAAGCTATTGACGAAACAGCTGGTATGCTTATAGTGTCGGCAGCTGCTGGAGGTGAAAAACCAGAAGTGTGCGACGCTCGGTTCTCGAAGTGTTGCGGTGGCGTAACTGAGCTATATGAAACCTGTTGGGACGACACTCCGCATCGCTATTTGCAGTCGTTTGCTGACTTCACTCACCGTCCTTCAGGCTATAGCATCGACTTGCGCAATCCATCTGATGCACACCGTTGGATAGAAGCTTCGCCTGATGCATTTTGCAATACATCTGACGCTTCGGTGCTGAAGCAGGTGCTCAATTCATACGACCAAGAAACAGCCGATTTCTATCGTTGGACGGTTAGCTACACCACAGCCGAACTATCTGAATTGGTGGCAAAAAAAACTGGCATCGATTTTGGTACTATCACAGATCTGATACCGCTTACACGAGGTTTTTCGGGCAGAATAAACAGATTGAAAATAGTAGGTACAAAACGTACAATGATATTTGGTAAAGAATTGGAAATAAGGCGAATATTGTCATCATCGCACCTATATAGCTCGGCGTTTGTAGTAGAAAAAACTGATGGCGGCTTCACATTGCGCGGAGCAGGGTGGGGACATGGCGTTGGCATGTGCCAAATAGGTGCTGCCGTTATGAGCGAACGTGGTTTTGGCTTCAAAAGCATCGTTTTGCACTATTTTCGTTGCGCCACAATAGAAAAATGGTGGTGATTTTTTAAGTTATAAGTTATAAGTTTTAAGTTTTAAGTTATAAGTTTTAAGTGGGGTATGGACGAGAAAAAAGCATTTTTCAGATATTCAGCACTATGTGCTAAAAGCGAGCATTGCGAATATGATATACGTGAAAAGATGCGTCGCACCGACCTTACGACTGAGCAGCAACAACGCATTATCGATGCTTTGAGGCGAGATAAATACATCGACGACAGCCGATATGCCTCAACGTTTGTGCGCGACAAACTACAGTTTAATGGTTGGGGCGAGCAAAAAATACGCTTCGAATTGCATCGACGTCAAATATCTGACGAAGCCATAAATGCTGCTTTGGCTGAAACTGACGCTACACAGTTCGACCAAAAACTGCTCAAAGCTATGCAAGCCAAAATGCGCTCGGCTCACGATGCTGACCCTTACAAACTACGTGCACAACTGATGAGGTTTGGTGCATCGAGAGGCTTTTCGTTCGACCAAGTGTCGCGTGTGATCGATGAACTTATTAAGCTGAACGACAATGCTTTCTGAGTATTCCCTTGTTTTCTAAAATATCTACGTTACAAAATATGCAGAAAAAAATTATTATCATAGTAGCTGTAGCAATTGTAGCTGTTGCATCTATTGCTATTGGGCATACTGACAATCCGCTCAAAACGCTCTCTGACAAGCAATTGTTTGCTGCCATCGACTCGTGCCTCACGCATGATTTGCCACAAAGTGCCGAGCCATATTTCAAAGAGGCTAAACATAGAGCTCGTATTAATAATGATGCTCGAACAATGCTCAATCTTATTGATAAAGAGTTGAGCCTCAACGCCAATCGCATCGAAACAACAGTAAATATGCTCGCTGCCATCGACAAAGAGATAGCCGCAGCACAAACTCCTCTCACCGAAATGCTTATGCTTCGCAAGGCTATTGTAGCGGAATACCAGTACAAAGATTTTGCTAAAAATATTTTTGCCCAACGCGATACACTCCGACAGATTGATGCCTACTCGATGGTCGATAGTGCCGAAGTAATTGTACCGATGAGCCTCTACGACTATCTGATGCTTGCCAACAGCGAACTATACGGCTTCGATGCACATAACAATGTTAACACCGATTGGCGCGACAATGGCTCGGCTACAAGCAAAATATTGTACGAATTGCTATGCATTCAGCCCTATGGCGTCAACGATGAAATAGTTCAGATTATAAACCGCATCTACGCTCTTGCCTTCTCGCCAGAAACGGAGGCATTGGCACACTTTGTAAAAGGCGAATATTATTTCAACGTATCTCAAGAAAATGAGAGAAATCCGCAACTATCTGACGCTTACGCCGATAGTGCCACTGTGCATCTGCAAAAAGCCGCTAAAATATTGTGTGGCAAGGCATTGCAACGCATCAACAATAAGTTGAGCACTATAGATGCTAAGAGTATTGACGTTGGTATGGGAAAAACAAATATACCTAATAGCAACATACCTATTCGTTTAACCACCAAGAACTTACAAAATGTCGACGTTGATATTTACTGCGTAAATAACGGCGACGTGAATGATTTCAACCCGAAAAAAGAAAAGCCTGTTGCAAACTATCATTTTAGCATTCCAAAGGCTCGTGGACGCATAGGTAATCAAAGCACCTACACCGAATTGCGTGAACTTCCTTTGGGACATTACGAACTTGTAGCTCGCCACGACACTCTGCTTGCTCACTTCGATTTTCAAGTAACCGACATTTCGACTATGCAGATTAATACTGACAGCGAATCGCAAATTGTGCTACGCAGTGCAACCAATGGCGAACCGCTGCCCCAAGCCACCATTGATACCAAGAAGGTTGACAACTACGGCATGTTGTCCATCGACAAGAAATGGAAAAAACGCAAAGTGTGCAACGGCAAAGACCAAATAGAGATTTCGGCTTCGGGAAATGGTAGAGACAGATTCCGCGACCGCACCGACTCGCGCATTGCCATTGTTACCGACCGAAGCATCTATCGCCCGGGGCAAACGGTAGAGCTGAAGGCATGGATTTATAAAGCTAATTACGAGAAAAAATGGGCTGACACCGAGGCTCAGAAATTGGAAGTTGTTTTGCATTCGCACAACGGAACTAAGATTGCCGACACGACCATCGTTACCAACGACTTCGGCACGGCAAGTGGGAAATTGCGCATCCCTTCTGATGTCGACCTCGGATATGCAAGCATAGAAATAAAAGCTAAGAAAAATGCGTCTGTATCAGGCTATTGCAGCATAAATATCGAAGAATACAAGCGCAGTGGCAACCGCATTGAGTTCGACCCTATAAAAGTAGCCATAGCACCCGGCGACAGCGTAAAGGTTAGTGGATATGCATTATCAGCTGATAATAAGCCTATTATAGATGCACGAATAGAGATTGAAGATGTTGCATACGACACCATTTGCACCATTCGCACCGATGCCGACGGTCGGTTCAGCTACACGCTTGCCACTGATAGCACCGATAGAGATGAAACATACTCCATCTTTGCAAAGATGACCGATCTTTCGGGCGAGACAACCGAAACTGAAACTAACGTTAATGTGAATGAATATGGAAGTTCGCTACAACTTAATGTTCCCAATGAGTGCGAAAATACCGACAGTATATCGCTCACGCTCGAAAGCGACAATTTCAATGGTCAACCATTCCGCAACAAGGTTACTTACACCATTTGCAAAATGCGCCCTTCGCGAGGCTACAAACCATACGTTGCACTTAATAGCGATACCATAATTGGCTCTACTACTTATACATACGAAAGATTTCCTATCTATACCATTGCCGACACTGTTTTGCGTCGCACCATTGAAATTAATGGCGATACCATAATAAAAATTTCGGCTAAAGATATGGCTACGGGTGTCTATCGCATTATGGCAGAAGCAACGAGCTACACGGGCAAAAGGCTCATGAAGGAAAAAAACTTTAGTCTGCGCGCTCACGATGGCAAATGCGAGCTAAATAGAGATATTTACCTTGGCGCAACCGACCAACGTTTCACGCCCGGCAAGGATTATCATTTCTACGTTGGCACCAATTTACCAAAAGCCAAAATGCTCGTATTGGTTGAATATGCTGGCAAAATTATCGATCGCCGATATCTAGCTCTGTCGGGCGAGATAAAGCAGTTGGCTGTAGCTATTCCTGCTGGCGGACTCAACTACGAAAATCTGCATATCATGGCGAGCATAACCAAAGACAATGAGACTTTCGATCGTTCGCTATCTGTAATAAAAGCTGAAGAGAAAAACGACCTTGATATTCAGCTCGCTACATGGCGCAACCATAATGTGCCGGGCGCTACACAAACAGCCACATTTACCATTGGTAGTAAAAATGGAACTAACGAAGCCGAAGTTTTAGCTTCGATGTACGACATGCGCCTCGACCGCATTCGCGACAACAAATGGCGCACGTATTTCTATCGAAATTCGCTTAATTCTTATTCATATTGCAACTTTCTAAAACCTCAAATTGGCGAAATAACATGGGATAAAAATGCTCAAAAACAACGCATATATATTAATCTGCATAATTATATCTATGATGATATTAGCATATTAACTGAGCTCAATCTCAGTCAATACAATCCTATGTATCGCAAAAATGTATATAACCACGTACGTATTAAAGGTGGAAATTTTAGGAGCACGAATGCAATTGCAGAAGAAGAAGCGGACTTAGCTGATATGAGTAGTGATGAGCTGAACGAAGTTGCGGTAGTTGGCTATGGTGCGCAAAAGAAGTCACTTCTTACCGCCTCTGTCGTAATGGATAGCGAAATGGAAGCTGCCCCCGAACTTCCACCAATTCCACGAATGTCAGATGTGCTTGGTATTGTGGAAGATGAAGATGCAGCAGTAAAAACGCCTCAACTCCGCACCGACTTCCGCGAAACGGTCTTTTTCTATCCTCACCTTCGCACCGATAGCTTGGGCAACACTTCGTTCTCGTTCACTCTGCCCGATAATATTACTACTTATCGTTTCCGTGCCATAGCTCACGATAAGCAGATGAATAGCGGATTTGTGGAGCAGACACTCACCGTTAGCAAGCCTCTCACCGTCAAGGCTTGGCTGCCACGTGTAGTTACCGAAGGTGATACTATAATTATAAGTATGACAGCTACTTGCGACAGCAGTTGTAACAATGTCATAGCATCGTTTGATGTGAATGGCAATGTTCAGCGCAAAACATCAACAACGGCAGGCAAGCAACATCAGTTCAATTTCAACATTGTTGTGCCCGATGGTGCTGACTCGCTCCGCATAGCTCTGTCGGCTACCAACGGACAATTTACTGATGGCGAACGACACTCTTTGCCCGTGCTTTCGCGCTACAAAGAGATAACCGAAAGTCAACCTTTTATGTTGCAAACCGAAGGTAAACATACGCTCGCTAATCCGTTCAGTAACAATGGAAAAGAACTTGTTAGCTCGTTTAGCTACACTTGCAATACATGGACCGAGGTTTTGCGTGCCTTGCCACATCTGCACAACTGCACCTATCCTTCGTCTGATACATATCTCGGACAAATAGAATCGTCGGCAATAGCCATGATGCTAATGCAACGCACCGATGTACAAGAGTGGGTAGCTAAGCTAAAGAGTGGTGCCGATACGTTACTTTTGAAACACGAAATGGAGAAAAATTCGCCGTGGGTTCGTTTCAACGATTTGCAACATCGCCACGACAATGATGTGCTGCAAATGCTGAGCGGCAACACTTCGCAACGCACCTACAATATGGCTCTGCGCAACTTGCAGAAGATGCAACTCGCCGATGGCTCATTCCCATGGTTCAAAGGCATGGACGGCTCAGAATATATCACACGCCACATACTCTCTACGCTCGGAATGCTTGTGCGCTATGGCATGGTTAGCAGTGCCGACGTTAGCGAAATGTGCGCCAAAGGACAAGCATACATAGAGAATCAAATTGCCAAAGATGTTGCTCAATGGGAGCGCGACAAAGTGAAAAATCCGCAAATCAGCGATATTATGCTTCATCGCCTCTACACGCTCACGTGCCTCAAAGGCATCAACACAGCTAATGTTACAATGCAAAAAGTGCTATCGACAATACCCGTAGCCTCAAAACTCAATAGTTCTACACAAAAACTCACCGCAGCCATCATACTCAACCGCATTGGGCGCACCAAAGAGGCACAACGTATGTTGCAATCGGTTTGCGAAAACCTCGTCCGCCCCGATGACTACTCGGCTCACATCAGCCTCAACAGTCATGCTTGGTATAACAACACTACGCTCGTTCACTCAATGCTCATATTAGCAATGAACGAACTAACGCCCAACAATGCCGACCAGCCACGTGTGATAAATTGGCTCTTGCGCGAAAAACGCACCACACATTGGAACGACACTCAAGCTACATCGCGCGCCGTGCTTGCCCTACTTACGCAAAAAACTGACAATAGGCACACCGATATTATTGCTTATAACAATGAAAATATGCAAGTTAGCGGACCAATATCCATCGCACCAAGTCCGCACCAAGTTACGATAACTCACACCTCGCCACTCGCCTCGTGGGGCAGTTGGCAACGCACAGCACTGCTTCCAACCGACCAAATGCAAGCAAACAACAATGCCGACATAAGCATCACGCGCACCATTGAAGGCGGCACAAAAGTAGGCGACAAAGTAACCATAACGCTTACCGTAACAACTGCCGAAGATATGGACTATGTGCGCATCAGCGACTACCGCCCATCGGCCTTCGAACCACTTGACCAAACGAGCGGGTATCATGGCTGGTGGTGGTTGCCACGCCACAGCAACGAAAGTGCCACACCTCACTACTTCTCGCCACGCGATGCTTCAGTCGATTTCTTCATAGAGCGTCTGCCACGAGGCAAACATACCTTCAGCTACCAATGCTACGTAACCAACGCTGGAGAAATG
>CAJONN010000067.1 GCA_905235955.1 uncultured Marinilabiliaceae bacterium | reverse complement strand
AATCGTTTTTAACGCTTCGCTACGATAATTTTCTTAACGCTCCGTGCCAAAGGCGACAACCGCGAGGTGAAAATCGAGTTCCGTGCTAATTGTTGGAAGACATTTGTTGGTTATATTATGCATCCTCCACAATATTAGCCCCGAAGGGGCGAAAGAACAATAACACACAAATTCTGTTGTCACTTTCGCCCCTTCGAAGCTCTCATTTATTGGTTGATATGTGTGCAGTGGTTTCGCTTTGCTACACCACTGCCTGTGGTCTATCGCCCCTTTAGGGCTAATTTTCAGTACATTCCTACTTGCGAAAATTGAACTCGTTGTGTTATTTTTTTTAAAAGTAAAAATGGCACCGACTTATTTCATATCTTTGCACAACAGAAAAATATCTGATTGTGAAAGGTAAAATATATCTGATTCCGAATTTCCTTGGCGAAATAAACGAAAGCGATTCTGAACGCAGTTTCCCAGCTGAAAATGTGCGACTTATACAGTCGTTGAAGCATTTTATTGTTGAAGATATTCGCACTGTGCGCAGGTTTCTGAAGCGTGTAGATAAAGCAATAAACATTGATGAACTCACTTTTTATGAGCTCAACAAACGTACTCGGGCTGAAGATTTGCCCACTTATCTGAAGGTTGCAGAACAGGGCAACGATATGGGCATTGTGTCAGAAGCTGGCTGTCCGGGCGTTGCTGATCCGGGTGCTGATATTGTGGCGTTGGCTCATCAGAAGGGCATTCAGGTTGTGCCTTTGGTTGGTCCATCAAGTATATTGTTGGCTATGATGGCCTCAGGCATGAATGGGCAGAACTTTGCTTTTGTGGGTTATTTGCCCGTAGAAAAAAGCGACAATATCAAGGCCATAAAACGCCTCGAAGAACGTTCGGTGCGTGAAAACCAGACACAGATTTTCATTGAAACACCTTATCGCAATCAGAAGATGTTTCAAGATTTGCTCTTCGCTTTGCGCCCACAAACTCGCTTGTGTGTGGCTTGCAATGTTACTTGCTTAGACGAGTTTATTGTTACGCGCACTGTGGCTCAGTGGCGTTCGGTGAATGCGCCTAATATTGATAAGCGTCCGACCATATTTTTAATTCAAGGATAGTGGCTATGATGGGTTTCCTAAAAGTGGCTGCTGCGGTGCCAGTGGTTAGTGTGGCCAACTGCAGTGCCAATGCTCAAGAAATTGTAAGGCTTATGCGCGATGCCGACCGTAGAGGTGCATCAGTTGTAGTTTTCCCAGAACTATGCCTGACGGGCTACACGTGTGCCGACTTGTTTGCGCAGCCATACTTTCTCTTGCAAGCTCAAGAGGCATTGCAGAGTGTTGTTGATGCTTCGGCTGAGCTTGATGTAGTGGCTATTGTTGGCATGCCCGTGGCGGTTGGCGGTTGCCTCTACAACTGTGCGGTAGTTGTTAGCTATGGCGATATATGTGGCGTTGTACCAAAAACGCATTTGCCCAATTATGGCGAGTTCTACGAGGCGCGTTGGTTTACATCTGGCGCACAAGCACAAGTGAATGAAGTAGAACTTTGTGGCAATAAAGTACCATTCGGAAAGCTACTTTTTGAGGCTAAGGGTGTAACTATGGGCATCGAGATTTGCGAAGATTTGTGGGTGCCTATTCCACCATCGTCGTATCAGGCTTTGCAGGGTGCTAATCTGATAGTCAACCTCTCGGCAAGCAACGATATGGTTGGCAAGCACGCTTATCTCACATCGCTTGTGAAGCAGCAGTCGGCACGCACCATTGCAGCCTATGTCTATGCTTCATGTGGCTACGGCGAATCGACTACCGATGTTGTTTTTGGTGGAAGCTCATATATAGCTGAAAATGGTGCAATATTGGCAGAGGGGGAACGCTTTGGACTGAAAGGTTCGCTTCTGGTTGCCGATGTTGATATAGAAAAAATAGATGCACATCGTTTGCATCAAACTACATTTGTGCCGCAATGCGATATGCCTCATTATGAAAAGATAAAAATAGCATTGCGCCAAGCAAGCAAACAGCACGATGTTGATAGATATTTTGAGCCTTATCCGTTTATTCCAAACGACGAACGAACAATGGCTGAGCGTTGCAATGAGATATTTTCAATACAAGTCAATGGCTTTGCGCAGCGCTATGTAGCTTCGCACTCAAAATGTGCAGTTATTGGCATTTCGGGTGGCTTAGATTCTACTTTGGCACTGCTTGTGGCTGTTCGAACTATGGATAAATTGGCTCTGCCTCGCACCAATGTTGTGGGCGTTACGATGCCGGGCTTTGGCACTACAGGTCGGACTTACAACAATGCCATCAACCTAATGAAGGCACTTGGTGTGTCGGTGCGTGAAATAAGCATCAAAGCGGCTTGCGAACAACATTTTGCTGACATTGGCTTGCCACTTTCTGACCGCAGC
Organism: uncultured Marinilabiliaceae bacterium; assembly: GCA_905235955.1. Lineage (GTDB taxonomy): Bacteria > Bacteroidota > Bacteroidia > Bacteroidales > Marinilabiliaceae > W3P20-009. The sequence goes on along the minus strand of CAJONN010000067.1, from coordinate 6,611 downwards.
GTAACCTACGAAAATGGTCAGGCACGTATGCGTACGCTCATATTGATGGATGTAGCAAACAAAGAGGGCGGCTTAGTAGTTGGCACTGGCGACTTGTCAGAATTGGCATTGGGATGGGCTACATACAATGGCGACCACATGTCGATGTATGGTGTAAACACCAGTGTACCAAAAACTTTGGTCAAATATTTGGTCAAATGGGTAGCCCTTGATGGCACTGATGATGCTGCCAAACCTTATCTGCTCGACATTGTTGATACGCCTATAAGTCCTGAACTTTTGCCAGCTGATGCCAATGGCAACATTGCTCAGAAAACTGAAGATTTGGTTGGTCCGTATGAGTTGCACGACTTCTTTCTCTACAACTATGTGCGCTTTGGTTTCGGACCAAAAAAGTTGCATTTCATGGCACAAAAAGCTTTTGGTGAGCGATATTCATCAGCAATAATCAAAAAATGGCTCGTAACATTTATGCGCCGTTTCTTCAGTCAGCAATTCAAGCGTTCGGCTTTGCCCGACGGACCTAAAGTAGGCTCTGTAAGTCTCTCACCACGTGGCGATTGGCGCATGCCGAGCGATGCACAAGTTACATTATGGCTCAACGAAGCAGAATCAATAAATACCAATGAAGCATAAAAAAACATACGAAGGACTAACCGATGCGCAGGTGCTTGAAATGCGCAAACTCTATGGCAACAACGTCTTCACCGAACCACCCAAAGAGAGCACATGGACGTTGCTGATGAGTAAATTTCGCGATCCGCTTATCATAGTTTTGCTCGTAGCACTGATATTTTCAGTTGTAGTATCGTTCTTTCAATATTTTTGGAACGGAGAAACTGCTGAAGTATTTCTCGAACCGCTTGGTATCTTCATTGCCGTAGGATTGGCAACATGTGTCGGATTTGTTTTCGAACTCAATGCCAATAAAAAATTTGATATTCTCAACAAAGAAAACGAAATACAGCCCATCAAAGTACTGCGCAATCACAACTATTGTATGGTGCCGCGCAAAGACATTGTTGTGGGCGACATAGTATTGCTTGACATGGGCGACGAAATACCCGCCGACGGTCAGCTACTCTCAGCCATGTCGTTATTAGTCAATGAGAGTGTACTCACTGGCGAACCATCAGCATCAAAAACAACTGATTCATCGCAATTCAACCCAGATGCTACCTATCCGTCAGATAGAGTGATGCGTGGCACTACGGTGATAGACGGCAATGGCGTAATGAAAGTAACGTTGGTGGGCGACAAAACTGAGTATGGCAAAGTATACAAAGGCGCACACATTGACAACAAAGTAAAAACACCACTCAACATACAACTCGAAAAACTCAGTTCAGACATAAACATTGCAAGCTACATTGTTGCACTAATAATAATAGTAGGGCGCACATGGCAGTTTTTTGCTACCGACTATTCGCTTGCAGCCGATTCGCTCGATGTTTGGAAATATGTTATCGAAACCATTATGATAGCCGTAGCTATTATAGTGGTGGCAGTGCCAGAGGGATTGCCAATGAGTGTAAGCCTCAGTTTGGCACTTAGTATGCGTCGTATGCTCACGGCCAACAACCTTGTGCGCAAAATGCACGCCTGCGAAACAATGGGTGCTGCTACAGTTATTTGCACTGACAAAACTGGCACACTTACACAAAATCAGATGCGCGTCTGTTCATCGTATTTTCCCAACAACAATGAGCAACTTCCGGCACAAATAGTAGAGCTATCAATGGCAGTAAACTCTACTGCCAACCTCAATATTTCTGCCCAAAAAATATCGCCAATAGGCAACCCAACTGAGGCCGCATTGCTACTTTGGCTTCATGACAATGGCACCGACTATCGCACACTGCGTGCCGACAATGAGCCACTATCACAAATAGCCTTCTCTACCGAGAAAAAATATATGGCAACACTCGTCAGATACTCTGACACTGAGAATTTGCTATTGCTCAAAGGTGCGCCAGAAATTGTGCTCACATTGTGTAGCACCATTGTTACCCCAAATGGCACATTGCCTATTAGTGGCAATGCTGTGAGCGAAATGAGTCAGCAGTTACTCACTTGCCAGCAGAAAGCAATGCGCACACTCGCTTTTGCCTATGCCATTTTGCCAACCGATGTGCAATGCATTGCCAACGGACATTTGGCAGAAAACGTAGAGCTATGCTTCATAGGTTTTGTAGCCATCAGCGACCCTGTGCGCCCCGATGTGCCTCAAGCTGTAGCCGAATGTTTGTCGGCCGGAATCAAAGTGAAAATTGTTACTGGCGACACCTTGTCAACAGCCAAAGAGATTGGGCGACAAATAGGTTTGCTCAACGGAACCGAAACCGATGATGCTTTTGTTGAGGGAACGACATTCTCAGGATTAAGCCATGAAACTGCAACCGAAGTTGCCAAGAAGATAAAAATAATGTCGAGAGCACGCCCAATGGACAAAGCTCGCCTTGTGAAGCTATTGCAAAACGATGGCGAAGTGGTAGCAGTAACGGGCGATGGCACCAACGATGCACCAGCACTCAAAGCAGCACAAATAGGCTTATCAATGGGCGATGGCACAAGCGCAGCCAAACAGGCATCGGCCATTACCATCATCGACAACTCGTTCAAGAGCATCAACAAAGCTGTTTTGTGGGGGCGCTCGCTCTATCGCAACATACAGCGCTTCATACTCTTCCAACTTACTATCAATGTGGCGGCTTGTATCATAGTGATGTTTGGCGCATTTACGGGCGTTGACTCACCACTCACCATTACGCAAATGCTATGGGTAAACATTATTATGGACACATTTGCTGCAATGGCTTTAGCATCGTTGCCACCTGAACTCAATGTGATGCAAGACAAACCACGCAACCACAAAGCCCACATCATCAGCAAGCCAATGGCTCTAACTATCTTTATATCAGGGTTTAGCATTGTAGCTTTCTTGATGGCATTTCTGCACATATTGCAAACTCACAACATTACATCTGTAACGCAACTATTCAGCACAAGCTATAGCCACATTGCTACCGACAATAGTCTGACCCTCTACGAACACTCTATATTCTTCACAGTGTTTGTTTTTATTCAGTTCTGGAACATGTTCAATGCCAAGGCTTTCCATACACGTCAAAGCACCTTTGCCAACATTGTTCATTGTCAAAACTTTTTGCTCATACAGTTTGCTATTTTGCTCGGTCAGGTGCTGATAATAAATATTGGCGGAGCTATGTTCAATGTAGAATCTATTAGCTTAACCGATTGGCTTATAATATTTTTAGCTACGTCGGTAGTGCTATGGATAGGCGAACTTATTAGGCTTGGCGGAAACATATTGCAATTTTTGCATTTGAGAAAGAAAGCTTAGGAATGCCCATACATCTTCATTATACACTCGTGTAAAGAGTTGGCAAAAGCATTTTTCAAATGAAAAAGTTGCACATAATCAACAACAAACGTATGCCAAACTTTTTACTACTTTTGCCGTCGCAATGAAAAAAGGGATAACAATAGCCATTCTAAACAACAACAAACCGCTCGCCAACCACTTCTGCTCTGAGCACGGACTGTCGGTTTGGGTTCAGATTGGCAATACAACCTTTTTGCTCGATACTGGACAAACTGACAAGTATCTGCGCAACGCTCAAACACTTGGTATCGACCTTAGGTGCGTAGATGCTATTGTGCTGAGCCATGGACATTACGACCATGCTGGAGGGCTCGCCTATTTTCCTCAAACCACAAAACAAATACCGCTCTATGCCGGCAGCAATGTACAGCAAGTTCGATATTCATATTCATCGCTCATGCTCAAGCCCAACGGTTTTCCACAACCTGAATGCCTGAAGCATTTTTGCTACAAAACCATCAACGGCATTTTTAGGCTCAACGAACATATAACGCTATTCACACTGCCTACACCAGCTCCGCCCAACAACAAACTCGTAGTGCGCGCGCCCAGTGGCAGCCTTGTGCCTGACGCCTTTTCTGACGAACTTTTTGCACTCATCAGTAACGAGTCAGCCACAATATTGCTTGGCGGATGCACACATCACGGAATAGAGCAACTTCTACTTTTTTGCAAAAAAGAACTAAACATCTCGCACCTCACAGCCTTTGTGGGCGGACTGCATTTGAGCGGACAGCCAATGGACACAGTGCAGCACATAGCTCAGACAGTAGCTAATCTGATGCAAATAGACCATTGGATAGTAAACCATTGCACCGGTGACGAAGCTATTACATATTGGCAACAACACTTTGGTGCAACGCCAACACAAGGCTATGCCGGTAGCATCATTACATTCTGAAAACAACAATACATCTTATTCAAAAATCAAATAAATAATGAATATACAACAACTTGTAGCAACCGATGCCAACATTAGCCTCCGACAGGCCGAAAACACCATACAACTACTTACTGAAGGTGCTACTGTGCCATTTATCAGCCGATACAGAAAAGAACGTACGGGCAATCTTGATGAGGTAAAAATACAAGAGATAAAAGAGCTATTGCAGCACTATACCGAACTACAACAACGCAAAGAATCTATCATCAAAACCATTGAAGAACAAGGCAAACTAACGCCTGAACTACGCGAAAAAATAACCAACAGCTGGAACGCATCTGAAGTAGAAGACCTCTACTTGCCCTACAAGCCCAAGCGCAAAACCCGAGCTGCCAAAGCTCGCGAAAATGGTCTCGAACCACTTGCTACGCTAATGCTTTTGCAACAAAACAAAGACCTTAGCCTTGAAGCACAAAAATACATCACTGACAATGTACCTACCGCCGATGATGCCTTGCAAGGCGCACGCGACATTATTGCCGAAATGGTAAGTGAAGACCAACGCACACGCGACATTGTGCGCAATGCCTTCAGCCGCAACACCATCATCAGCACCAAGAAAAGCAAAACTTCTGATGCCGACGCTGACAAATATCGCGACTACATAGACCGCAACGAATCGCTCGCCCGCTGCCCGTCACACCGCCTACTTGCTATGATGCGCGCACAAAACGAAGGCGTCATCTCGTTACACCTTGCCCCATCTGAACCTGACCGAGCCATAGAACGCATCGAACGCAGCTACTTGCGCAGTCATGGACAGGCCGCACAGCAAGTAAAAATGGCCATTGCCGACTCATATACTCGCCTCATCGAACCTTCGATAGAGACAGAATTTGTAAATTTATCAAAAGAAAAAGCCGATGCGGAAGCCATCAAAGTGTTTACAGCCAACCTGCGCCAACTCTTGCTTGCCGCCCCACTTGGACAAAAACGCATCTTAGCTATCGACCCGGGCATTCGCACAGGTTGCAAAACGGTGGTGCTCGATGCACAAGGCAATATGAAGCATCACACCGTGATATTCCCAATGCAACATACGGCCGAAGCACAACAAACTGTAGATGAGCTGATAAAAAAATACAACATCGAAGCCATAGCTATAGGCAACGGCACCGCCTCGCGCGAAACAGAGCAGTTTGTGCGCTCACTCTGTAGCACACTCAGCGGCAACAAACCAGCCATATTTGTGGTGAGCGAAGATGGAGCATCGGTCTATTCAGCCTCAAAAATAGCTCGCGAAGAGTTTCCCAACGAAGATGTTACGGTGCGCGGTGCAGTGTCGATTGGCAGACGACTGATGGATCCACTTGCCGAACTTGTAAAGATAGACCCAAAGTCGATTGGCGTTGGGCAATATCAGCACGATGTTGATCAAAACAAACTCAAAGAGGCTCTTGAAGCTACAGTTGAAAGCTGCGTAAACCTTGTGGGTGTCAATGTCAATACAGCCAGCAAACACCTGCTCACCTACATATCGGGTTTGGGCGCAACATTGGCTCAAAATATAGTAGATTATCGCACAGAAAATGGTGCCTTTCATAGCCGTGCCGAACTCAAGAAAGTGCCACGTCTCGGACCAAAAGCCTTTGAGCAGTGTGCAGGCTTTTTGCGCATAGAGGGCAACAATCCGCTCGACAATTCAGCAGTGCATCCTGAGTCGTATCATATTGTAGAACAGATGGCAAAAGACCTCAAATGTACTGTATCTGAACTTATTAGCGATGTCGAAAAACGCAAACTCATCAAGCCCGAAAAATATGTGTCAGACAAAGTTGGCTTGCCAACCCTCACTGACATAATGAGCGAACTTGAGAAGCCCGGTCGCGATCCACGTGAGCACATCGAAGAGTTTCAGTTTGCTGAGGGCATATCGTCTATTACAGACCTTGCTTCAGGCATGGAGTTGCCCGGCATAGTTACCAACATTACAGCTTTTGGCGCATTTGTTGATCTGGGTGTGCATCAAGATGGTTTGGTACACATAAGCCAAGCAAGTTCGAAATTTGTAAAAGATATGAACGATGTTGTCAAGTTGCATCAGCACGTCAGAGTGCGCGTGCTCGATGTTGATATTGATAGGAAAAGAATAAGTTTGAAACTTGTGTAACAATGTAATATTCTTAAGTTTTGCAAGTAAAAATGTTCTGCAAAACAAGTCCTCAATATATGACCTTCCCATTAATTTTACTTTTTCTTTCCGCAAGACTCAACGATGATTGAGCGAAGCGAAATAAAAAGTAACAAAAAGAACTCGTCGCT
>CAJONN010000066.1 GCA_905235955.1 uncultured Marinilabiliaceae bacterium | reverse complement strand
TCGCTTCGCTCAAACAGAAAATCGTTTTTAACGCTTCGCTACAATAATTTTCTTTACGCTCCGTGCCAAAGGCGACAACCGCGAGGTGAAAATCGGGTTCCGTGCTATTTGTTGGAAGGCTATTTGTTGGATATATTTCTTTCGCTCCTTTGGGATCGCTTCACTTGCAAAACTTAAGTTGTTTTACAATTCAATAAAATGCTTCAGTATGGCCTCGCCTACTGAGCCGCTTTTCTCTGGGTGAAACTGTGTAGCGTAGAAGTTGTCTTTGTGCAATGCTGAGCTATATGCAAGGGTGTGAATAGTAGTAGCTGCAGTCCAAGGACAAAGTGGCACATAGTAGCTATGCACAAAATATACAAATTGTTGTTCTTCGGCTTTGTCGAATAGTGGCTGCTTAACATTGGTGATGGTGTTCCAACCCATTTGCGGAATTTTGATATTGTCAGGATTGTTTTGTGGCAAAACGAAACGTTTTACAGGCACATCGAATATGCCTAAGCAGTCGGCATCGCCCTCCTCTGAGTGCTTACACATCAGTTGCATGCCTAAGCAGATGCCCAACACAGGTTGGCGTAGCGAGCATATTACTTTGTCGAGACCTGTAGAGCGCAAATATGCCATAGTAGAACTTGCTTCGCCTACACCCGGAAATATTACTTTGTCGGCATTGCGTATGGTTTCTACATCGTCTGTTATTTCTGCCTCAATACCAATGCGTAGCAAGGCGTTGCTTACTGAACGTATGTTGCCTGCATTGTATTTTATAATGACTACTTTCATTGTTTGTTTTTTGTTTCGACTGCCAAAATTACTACTTCTTGCTTAGTTCTACAATAACTCTTAACTCAAGTTTCGCAAGTAGACAATGTACTGCAAACAAATTTCCAAACACAGCTTTTTCATTAGTCGAGGTAAAAATCGGGGGCCATGCTAATTGTTGGAAATGATTTGATGGTTAAATGAAAGAGCCGTGAGCTGTAAGCGAGATTTTGAAAGAAACAATGCATTTTTTCTGAAAAACAAGCTATTTTTGTAGTCAGAATAAACAAGTTAAAATAAAATATAACATGGAATTAAAAATAGCAGTACTTGCAGGCGACGGAATAGGTCCGGAGATTATGGAGCAAGGCGTAGCAGTACTTTCTGCTGTAGCTGAAAAATTCGGACACAAAGTATCGTACAAAGAGGCACTTTGTGGCGCACATGCCATTGATGAAGTGGGCGACCCATTTCCTGAAGCTACATTCAAGGTGTGCGAAGAGGCCGATGCAGTACTTTTTGCTAGCGTAGGTGACCCTAAGTTCGACAACAACCCTACTGCCAAAGTACGCCCAGAACAGGGTTTGCTGGCAATGCGCAAAAAACTTGGCTTGTATGCCAACATTAGACCAGTAACAACATTTGACTGCTTGGTACACAAGTCGCCACTGAAAGACGAGATTGTGCGTGGTGCCGATTTCATTTGCATCAGAGAGCTCACTGGCGGTATGTATTTTGGTCAGAAACAAGAGCCAGCCGTCAATGCACAAGGCGTAGAAGATGCACTCGACACCAACTACTATAGCCGCCCAGAGGTAGAGCGCATACTGAAAGTAGCATATCAATATGCTCGTCAGCGTCGCAAGCACGTAACTGTTGTTGACAAGGCTAACGTATTGGCTTCGAGCCGTTTGTGGCGTAAGATAGCTCAAGAATTGGCACCACAATATCCTGATGTTACCACCGACTTTATGTATGTAGACAACGCTGCAATGCGTATGATACAAGATCCGAAGTTCTTCGACGTAATGGTAACCGAAAACACTTTTGGCGACATACTTACCGATGAAGGTTCGTGCATCACTGGCTCTATGGGCTTGCTTCCATCAGCATCAACAGGCACATCTACACCTGTGTTTGAGCCTATACATGGTTCATGGCCTCAGGGCAAAGGACTCAACATAGCCAACCCACTTGCACAAATATTGTCAGTAGCAATGCTCTTTGAATACTTCGACCTTAAGAAAGAGGGCGAACTTGTTCGTAAAGCTGTCAATGCATCGCTCGATGCTAATGTGCGCACACCTGAAATACAGGTTGAAGGCGGTGCAAAATATGGCACAAAAGAGGTTGGTGCTTGGATTGTTGACTACATCAAGAAGGCTTAACCGACCTTAATAGGAATATTATTCTAACTCAACAAAAAAGTCTGGCATAAACAACCAGACTTTTTTGTTATATATCATATTTTTATAGGTATATAGTCTGTATCTTTGCAATCGGTTAAAAAGGGAACGCAAAAAATATATTTATGCTGACATCAAGATATTCATTGCTCAAAAATATACTCACTGAACGCATTTTGGTGCTCGATGGTGCTATGGGGTCGCTCATTCAGCAATATAAGCTAACCGAGGAGGACTTCAGAGGTACGCGTTTTGAAAATCACAACTGCGTTTTGAAGGGCAACAACGACATTTTGGCTCTGACGCGCCCTGATTTGATAGCCGAAATACATGATGAATATCTGAAAGTTGGTGCTGATATTATCGAAACCGACACATTCAACGCTACATCTATATCGCAATCAGACTATCACACTGAAGCGCTGGTATACGAGATAAACAAAGCTGCGGCTCAAATTGCTCGCACCGAAGCTGACAAATATTCAACCGAAGAAAAACCACGTTTTGTGGCAGGCTCAATGGGACCAACCAACAAAACAGCCTCAATGTCGCCCGATGTCAACGACCCGGGCTTCAGAGCTGTAACATTTGACGATTTGGTGGCGTGCTATACTGAGCAAGTACGTGGTTTGCTCGATGGTGGCGTAGATATATTTTTGGTAGAAACAGTATTTGACACGCTCAACTGCAAGGCTGCATTATATGCTATAAATCAGGAACTTGAAGCGCGTAGCATCGACAAATTCCCGATAATGGTATCGGCAACAGTGGCCGACAAAAGTGGGCGCATATTGTCAGGACAAACAGTTGACGGACTGCTCTATAGCGTTTCGCACATTGACCTCATCACCATCGGACTCAACTGCTCGTTTGGCGCACGCGACCTAAAGCCATACTTGAAGAAACTTGGCTATTGTTCGGCATTCAACATAAGCGCATATCCTAATGCTGGTATGCCCAATCAGTTTGGACAATATGACCAATCGCCCGACATTATGGCAGAACAAATAAAAGAGTATCTGAGCGAAGGACTTGTAAACGTAGTGGGCGGTTGCTGTGGCACAACACCTCAGCACATTGCAGCCATAGTTAGCACTATAGAGCAACTACGCACTGAAGGTAAACTAAACCTACACAAAGCAACAGCTACCGAGCATCAGATGAGGCTCTCAGGCTTAGAGGCTCTCATAGTCGACAAAAAAGAAAAGGCATTCTACAACGTTGGCGAACGCACCAATGTGGCAGGTTCGCGCAAATTTGTAAGGCTCATATCAGAGAAAAAATACGATGAAGCACTCGACATAGCCCGAGCTGAAGTAGAAGCAGGAGCCGACGTGATAGACGTGAACATGGACGATGCTATGCTTGATGCCGAACACGAAATGGTTACCTTCCTCAACCTCATGGCAGCCGAACCCGATGTTGCAAGGCTACCAGTAATGATAGACTCGTCGAAATGGAATGTGATAGAAGCCGGACTGAAATGCGTGCAAGGCAAAGCCATAGTAAACTCAATAAGCCTAAAAGAGGGTGAAGAAAAATTTTTGGCACACGCCCGAACAATAAAAAAATATGGCGCCGCAACCGTAGTAATGGCATTTGACGAAAAAGGACAAGCCGACACCTTCGACCGACGCACCGAAATATGTGGACGAGCCTACAAGCTACTGACCGAAAAAGTACACTTCAACCCAGAAGACATAATATTCGACCCCAACGTGCTTGCCATTGCAACCGGCATCGACGCACACAACAACTACGCCGTAGACTTCATCCGCACCGTAAAATGGATAAAAGCCAACTTGCCACACGCCAAAATATCAGGCGGCATAAGCAACCTATCGTTCTCATTTAGAGGCAACAACCCCGTACGCGAAGCTATGCACTGCGTATTTTTGCATTATGCCATAGCCGAAGGCATGGATATGGGCATAGTCAATCCGGCTACAATGATGCGCTACGAAGATATTGAGCCAGAGCTGCGCGAAAAACTTGAAGACGTAATATTCAATCGTCGTCCAGACGCAACAGAGCGCATGGTTGACTTTGCCGAAGTAGTAAAAGCCAAAGCACAAGGAGCCAAACCTACAGCACAAACCAACGAATGGCGCACAACAGAGGTAGAACAACGACTGCAATATGCTCTGCAAAAAGGAATTACCGAATATCTGGAAACCGACCTCACCGAAGCCCTACAAAAATATCCTACCGCCATTGAGATAATAGAAAAACCGCTAATGGACGGCATGAACATAGTAGGCGAACTCTTCGGACAGGGCAAAATGTTTTTGCCACAAGTAGTAAAAACAGCTCGCGTAATGAGACATGCCGTAGAGATATTGCGCCCAATCATTGAAGAAGAAAAACGCCAGAGCGGCAAAGAAGGCTCATCGGCAGGGCGCGTACTGATGGCCACCGTAAAAGGTGATGTGCACGACATTGGCAAAAACATAGTATGTGTAGTAATGGCATGCAACAACTTCGACGTAGTAGACCTTGGAGTAATGGTGCCAACAGAAACAATAGTAGAAAAAGCCATAGAGCTCAAAGCCGATGCCATCGGGCTAAGCGGTCTCATAACGCCATCGCTCGACGAAATGATAAAAGTAGTGCAAGCACTTGAAGCCAAGGGACTAAAAATACCCGTAATGATAGGTGGTGCAACAACTTCTGACGTGCATACAGCCGTAAAAATAGCGCCAGAATATAGTGGCACAGTAGTTTATGTAAAAGACGCTTCGCAAAATGCCTATATAGCTACAGCACTGATAAATGGCGATGCCGAATTTGAAAAGAAAATAAAACAACACCAACAAGAGATACGCGAAGCCAACATAGCCAAAACCGTAGTATCATCAGCACTCAACGCAGCTGAACTTGAAACCAACAAACCACAAATTGACTGGAATAAGGAGCAAATAGACCAACCACACGACATCAGTTTGCAACGCTTTACCGATGTAGACATCAACCTACTTGTGCCATACATCAACTGGAAAATGCTACTAATAGCGTGGAAAGTGAGTGGCGACTTCTCTGGCATAGAAAAAGTAGAGACCCCAGCCGATGGCGAAAAATGGCTATCGATATACGAAGGCCCATTGCGTTCTAAAGCTGAAGAAGCTGTCAGAATTATTATCGACGCAAAAAAAACGCTACGCAAAATGGCAGAGCAACACCTCACCACAATCAATGCAGTAGCGCAGATAATGCCAGCTGCAAGCATGCCCAACGACTATGTAGCTATTTTTGCCGATGAACAACACACCAAAGAAGTAGCACAGATAAAATTCCGCCGGCAACACAAAGCCAATACTACCGAACATTGTGCCTCACTCACCGACTATATAGCGCCACAGCAATATCATGACCACATAGGCTTCTTTGCAGGCACAGCAGGCATCGGACTCAGCAAGCATACCGACGAGCTAATAGCTGCTGGCAACGACTATGAAGCCATAATGCTAAAACTACTTGCCAACCGACTTGTAGAGGCACTTAGTGAATGGATGCACCAAAAAATTCGCACCGAAATTTGGGGTTATGCACCCACTGAAAGCCAAACGCCCCTACAGCTCATCAGAGGCGACTATAGGGGCATAAGACCAGCCATAGGCTTCCCTGCCGACCCTGACCACGAGCACAAACGCATAGTCTTCGACCTGCTCAACGCCGAAGAAAACACAGGTATGGAACTTACAGAAACAATGGGCATGAATCCGGCAGCATCAGTGTGTGGATATTATTTTGCCAACCCCAATGCACGATATATAAATGTAATTTGACTAAAAAAAACATTTTTCAGTAGCATTTTTTAGAAACAAAAACAAAACATCATCGTATACACGGAACGTATTAAAAATTTAACACCATTACTTACTATGAAGATCAAAAGTCTTATTTTGTCAGTAGCCCTCTCAACAGGACTCGTATTCTCAGGTTGCTCAAGCATGAGCACAACCGCAAAATCTACTACTAAAGGAGCTGCCATAGGCGCAGGCGCAGGTGCCGTAGTTGGTGCAGGTACAGGTTTGGCTGTAGCTGCTATTGCAGGTAAGAATAAGAAAAAAGCAGTTATAATTGGTGCTGCTGCAGGTACTGCAGTGGGTGCTACAGCTGGTGCTATCATTGGCAACAAGATTGGCAAGAAAAAACAAGCACTACAAGATGCTGCCAACAATGCTTCGTTTGACGAAGTTACCGACGTTAATGGCAACAAAGCTCTTGAAGTTACCTTCTCAGAAGGTGCACTCAACTTTGCTACCGGAAAATCAGTTGTAGGTGCATCAGGCAAAGCTGAGCTTGCTGACTTTGCCAAGAACCTTGTAGCTGGTGAATCTAATGGCGAAATATACAACGTTCAGGTTACTGGTCATACTGACAAAACTGGTTCGCTCGAAGCTAACCAAAGAGTATCAAAAGAACGTGCAAATGCAGTTGCTACCATCTTGAAGAGCAATGGCGTATCATCAGCACACATTGTAGCTGACGGTCTTGACTATCAGCTCTACGACGATAGCAAAACTCCTGCTCAGAACCGTTGCGTAAAAGTATTCATCTCAGCATCACAAGAGATGATTGACGCTGCTAACGCTGGCACACTTCAGTAAGAAGATAAAAGCTTATATATATTTCAGAAAACTCGTCTCACACAATGTGGGGCGAGTTTTTTTGCTAACTAAAAATGAGGTAACTATGATATAAATAGCTACCTCATTTTTTATTATTGTCCAAACAATCTTTTTTTTTACAACACCTCTCTAAAGGCTTTTAAGAATGTGTCGCAATCGGCTTTGGTGAGGCATAGTGGTGGCAAAAGACGTATCATGTTTGTGCCTGCTACGCCTGTGAAGATGTGCTTTTCGTAGAGCAACTTGCTACGTATCTCTTTGATAGGTTCGTTAAATTCGATGCCTATCATCAATCCTCTACCTCTAACCTCCTTTATGCGAGACGATTGTGGCATATTTTCTATCAAATATTTACCCACTTCGGCTGCATTGTCGACAAGTTTTTCACTTTCAAAAATATCAGCTACAGCTATAGCGGCTGCCATAGCCAAATAGTTGCCACCAAATGTGGTACCGAGCATACCTTTTACTGGCTCAAACTCTGGCGAGATAAGTATTGCGCCAACTGGGAAGCCATTTGCAATGCCTTTTGCCATTGTAATTATATCAGGTTTGATGCCGGTATGCTGATGAGCAAAAAACTTACCACTGCGACCATAGCCTGATTGTATTTCATCTAGCACAAGCACAGTGCCATGCTTCTTGCACAGAGCTGACAACTGTTGGAAAAATTCATTGGTTGGTATGTGTATGCCACCACATCCCTGAATGCCTTCAACTATTACGGCTGCTACATCGTTGTCTTTGAGCGCATCTTCAACACTTGCGATGTTGTTGAGCTCAGCAAAAACAACTTTGTGATTGGCGTTGAATGGCGAAACTATTTTAGGGTTATCGGTTACAGCTACAGCGCCCGATGTACGTCCATGAAAGCTACGTTTGAACGCCACAACTTTGTCGCGCCCAGTATGGAACGAAGCAAGTTTGAGTGCATTTTCGTTGGCTTCAGCACCTGAATTGCACAAGAAGAGTGAATAGTTGGTATAGCCACTAAGTTTTTGTATTTTCTCAGCCAAAGTTGTTTGTAGCGGATTGATAACGCTATTGGAATAGAACCCTATTTTGCCAAGTTGCTCAGTGATGCCAGCTACATATTTGGGGTGTGTATGACCTACTGAGATAACAGCATGTCCGCCATAAAGGTCGAGATATTCTTGTCCTTTTTCGTCCCACACCTTGCAACCTTGTGCTTTTACAGGTACTACATCGAAGAGTGAATATACGTCGAAAAGTTTCATAGCATTTCTGTTTTTTTTAAAATCCTGATGGTTTGAGGTTCAAGCCAGTGTTTTCGGGCAGTCCGAAGAGCAAGTTCATATTCTCTACAGCTTGTCCGGAAGCACCTTTAACGAGGTTGTCGATGAGCGAAACTACGTGCAGTTTTTTGCCATATTTCTTGACATAGAGCACGTTTTTGTTGGTATTGACAACCATTTTGAGGTCTGGATTGAAATCAACAACATTTACAAATGGTTCATCTTTGTAGTATGCTTTGTATGCCTCTACTGCCTCTTCTTCGCTCAAGTCGCAGTCGAAGTAGACCGATGCCATTATGCCACGCGCGAAGTCGCCTCGCACGGGAACGAAGTTGAGTTCGCCTTTGTAGCTTGGTGCCAATTTGTGTAGTGTTTCGTTTATTTCGCCCAAGTGTTGATGAGTGAAGGCTTTGTAGACCGACACGTTGTTGGCTCTCCAGCTAAAATGTGTTGTTTCTGATGGTTTTTGTCCGGCACCCGTAGAGCCTGTAATGCCCGTAACATGCACTTCGCCAAGTTTGTTGGCTTTTGCCATAGGCAACAATGCGAGTTGAATAGATGTAGCAAAACAGCCCGGATTGGCTATGTGCTTAGCATTTTTTATCTCTGCTCTGAAAGCTTCGGGCAGTCCGTAGACAAAATCTTCAGCATCGGCAGCCAAACGGAAGTCGTTGGAGAGGTCGATAATTTTGCCATCGTAGTCGGCTGGCAGACTATGTACATAGTCTTTTGACTTACCATGACCAGAACAGATAAAAATAACATCAACAGCACCTGCAGGAGCTTCAGCACTAAAGGTGAGTGTAGTTTCGCCAATTAGGTCGTGATGTGCCTTCCATACAGGTTCGCCAGCGTGGCTCTCACTCTGTGCGAATATAATGTTGGCCCAAGGGTGATTGATGAGTATTCGCATCAATTCACCTGCAGTGTAACCTGCTGCGCCGATAATTCCAACTTTAATCATTTGATTAGTATTAAGTTGTAAGTTGTAAGTTGTAAGTTGTAAGTTGTAAGTT
>CAJONN010000065.1 GCA_905235955.1 uncultured Marinilabiliaceae bacterium | reverse complement strand
ACGATAATTTTCTTTACGCTCCGTGCCAAAGGCGACAACCGCGAGGTGAAAATCGGGTTCCGTGCTAATTGTTGAAAGGCATATACCCCTTTCGCCCATTCTCATGGCTTATTTTCTGTGTATTTTTCACTTGCGAAACTTGAGTTAAGTTCTATCACGCAAAAAAAACATTCTGATGAAAATGAATGAGCCTTGCTAAAATGCAAAAACGATTTGGAACAACTTGAATATCAAATTGCAAATATCATTGAGAATGGTTATTTTTGCACACATTGTTTAAAAGTTGGATTGGGCAACAAATGAACGTATTAAATAAAATAATAACGATGTTTACTTCATCGGCTGACGAAGATGTTTCGGCCGAAGAGAACTTTCAAACATCATTTACCAACGTTGTCAACTTCATGCTTTTAATATACAGCACATGTGGCGGACTGTATGCTTTGATGCTTGAAAATTCTGCGATTGCCATCTCAGATATGATATTTAGCATTTTGTTTATTCTCTACTTCTTATCCAATTATTTCAGCATAAAAAATTCGCCTCTGCGCATAGGCATAAACCGCATAGTGATATTTGCACGTTTTGTTGTAACATTTATCAATGCCAGCATTCTTGGTTTTGCAAACATATCAATACAAATTTATCCGTTTATTGCTATCATATTGCATGGCAGAAAGATAGGTACCATACTCTCTACGCTTCATATTATTCTCATAGCCACATACTCTACTGTTTGCCTCAAAGGCATACTCGATGTGGCGTTTTACTACACTTGGATAGAGGTGCTTATCATCATAACAGTGCAAACTTTGAGTATGTTTATCTATTTGGTGGCAGTAAGATGGCTATCGGCACTGATATATGACCGCATTGCAGAGGTCGGACAGCTCAATGGTTCGCTCATCATCAAGTCTGACATGATAAAGAGGATAACGGGCGATGTAAGCTCGCAACTCATAGTGCTGAAGAAGTCGGCCGACAAATTGGTGCAAAACCGCCTCAATCGTCCGCAAATGGAACAAGCTACCAACATACGCGCTGCAGCAGCCAACTTGCTCAACACCATAGACTCTATATCGTCAGCATCAGAACTCGACATAAGACCAATAGACAAAGAGGACATTGACTTCAACATACAAAACGTCATAACAAATGTGCTTTTGATATTTGAGAGCAACGAGAGCCAAGATAGCAACATACACACCATCAACATATCGCCTGAAGTGCCATCGATTATCAGAGGCAATAGTCAACTGCTACGCCAAGTGATAATGGCAACATTTGAGGCAATAGACCGCACACTAAAAATGTGCGAAACACCTATAGTTGTAAAAATTTCGATACACGACATCACTGCAGACAATCTTATAATAGGCTTTATTATTGCGTCAGAAAACAAAATACATCTCGATCATCGAGACCTATCAACATCAGAAACGAAGTTGCTATATCAGTTACGCCTCGAATCGACACAACGCATGGTAAAAGTATCGGGTGGTGAGTTTAGAGCATCAACAACCGACCAAGAGACGCTTGAAATAGAGTTTACACTGCCATACAAGAAAGTGCAGGTGCACAACGATACTGACCTTAACAATGCTGCTGAATATATCCAGAACAAGATAAAACAAGCCGACATCAGAATACTTGTAGCCGATAGCGACACAAGCTATTGCGAACGGATACAAAAAATAATGGCAGGCAAAATAAAAAATGTAGTTTGTGCGCCACACTCAAAAGTAGCACTCAAACTCTACGAAAATAGCAAATTTGATGTAGCCTTAATAAACATGAGCGACCCCAATGTAGAGGGGCACATCTTCTTGCGCTCAGTGCGCAACATAGAGGTAGGCTTAGGCGTGGCGATACCAATATACGTAATAATTGACAACAAACAACAAGATGTATATTTGGGCGACCTCGAAGGCAAAATAGACGGCTACATTGCTCGCACTGATAGTGCTGAGGAGATATTAGAGAAAATAAAAGAAACAATAGATATAGAAAATTAACGACACAAATACGGTATGAAAAGATTTATAGCAACAATGACGGTTGCGCTTGCTACCGCTACAGCAGTGCGTGCCGACGAAGGCATGTGGATACTGACCCTGCTTGACAAACTAAACATAGCCACCATGCAAGAGAAAGGCTGCAAACTATCGGCCGACGACATATATAGCATCAACCACAGCTCGATAAAAGATGCGGTGATAATATTTGGTGGTGGTTGCACAGGTGAGATAGTTTCAGAAAACGGACTAATATTTACCAATCATCACTGCGGATACTCATCAATACAGCAGCTATCGAGCGTAGAGCACAACTATCTGCGCGATGGTTTTTGGTCTCATTCGTTCGATGAAGATTTGCCCGTTGACGGACTGAAAGTGAAATTTGTAAAGCGCTTTGAAGATTGCACCGCTGAAGTATTAAAAGGTACAGAAGAAATAACCGACTATGAAGCTCGCAATCAGCTAATAGAAACAAACACCAACAAACTCATAGAAGAAAATAGTGCTGACGAATTTCATCAGGTAATAATAGAGTCGTTTTTTGGCGGAAATCAATATTTTTTGATTGAATACACTATATATCAAGATATTAGACTTGTTGCCACTCCACCCGAGTCGATAGGCAAATTTGGTCATGAAACCGACAACTGGATGTGGCCTCGTCATACGGGCGACTTTTCGATATTCAGAGTTTATGCCGACAAAGATGGCAACCCAGCCGAATATAGCACAAGCAACAAGCCACTCAAGCCCAAACACTACTTACCTATCAGCATCAAAGGCACACAAAAAGGCGACTTTGCTATGACAATAGGCTTCCCCGGCTCTACCGAACGCTACCTAACATCGTATGGCATAACAGAAAGAATGAACGTTGACAACCAATCAATGATTGGTCCGCGTGGCGTAAAACAAGAGATTTGGCTTGCCGACATGCACAAATCAGAAAAAATAAACATACAATATGCCTCTAAATATGCACGCAGTTCAAACTATTGGAAAAACAGCATAGGCATGAACCGTGGCTTGGAGCGACTCAACATAGTAGAGAAAAAACAACAAGCCGAAGCACAATTCCAAAAATGGGCTGAAAGCACACCAGAACTAAAAGAACGCTACGGCAACATACTAAACGAACTCAAAGAAAACTATAGCAAAGCACACCCACTACAGAAAGCCATATCGTATCTATACGAATGCCAATTTGGCGGCCCTGAAATATTCCGCTTTGCACTAAACACACGCCAACTACTCAGCGCACTCCAAAACAACGACAAAGATAAAATAGACACAGAAATACAACGCATAAAAGACTTAGCAGAAGCATTCTACAAAGACTACAATGCGCCAACCGACCAAAAAGTAGTAGCTGCACTTGGTCAATATTATGCCGAAACACTTAGCAAAGAATATTGGCCAGAATATTTTGCACAAGTAACAAAGAAATACAAATCGTTTGAAAAATATTCGGCCGACCTATTCAAAAAGAGCATCTTTGCCGACCAAAACAAATTCAACAACTTCTTGGCAAACCCAAAAGCCAAAGTATTGAAAAACGACCCAGCCTACAAAGCAATGCTGAGCATATATGATGTATATGCTGACACATATTACAACATCGACCCAATACAAACACAAATAGAAAACCTCAACCGCCTATACATCGAAGGGTTGATGAAGATGCAAGCCAACAAAGCATTCTACTCTGACGCTAACTTTACTATGCGACTAAGCTATGGTAGCGTAGGCGACTACGACCCAAGCGATGCCGTACACTACAAGCACTTCACCACACTCAAAGGCGTAATAGAAAAAGAAGATTCGACCAACTGGGAATTTATAGTTTCGCCCAAACTTAAAAAACTATACGAAGCAGCCGACTATGGCAGATATGCTGACGCTGACGGCACAATGCACGTATGCTTTACCACCAACAACGACATCACAGGTGGCAACAGCGGTAGCCCCGTAATAAATGGCAATGGCGAACTCATAGGCTTAGCCTTCGACGGCAACTGGGAAGCAATGAGCGGCGACATAGCCTTTGAAACAGAGCTACAAAAATGCATCAACGTAGACATCAGATATGTGCTCTTCATCATAGAAAAATATGGCGAAGCAACCAACATCATCAACGAGCTAAAAATAGTAGACTAAACTCAAAAAAAAGAGAACAAATAACAAACAATGGACATACTTGTAATAGTACTTCAAGTACTGCTTAGCCTTTCAATATTAGTCATCACACACGAAGGTGGACATTTCTTCTTTGCCAAACTATTTAGAACACGCGTAGAGAAATTTTACCTATTTTTCGATCCTTGGTTTTCGCTCTTCAAATTCAAAAAAGGCGAAACAGAATATGGCATAGGCTGGATTCCATTAGGAGGCTACGTAAAAATAGCCGGCATGATAGATGAAAGTATGGACACCGAGCAGATGAAGCAACCCGAACAACCTTGGGAGTTCAGAGCAAAACCAGCTTGGCAACGTCTATTCATAATGTTGGGCGGCATCATAGTCAACCTAATATCTGCACCCATCATATTTTGGATGACACTCTACACTTGGGGCGAAACATATTTGCCAATAAACCAAGCACCATTCGGATTGCAGTTTGACCAAACAATGATAGACGCAGGCTTCAGAGATGGCGACCTCATTGTAGGAGTCAATGGAGACAGCATAGAGACCTACAAAGAGGTGGCAAACCCCATACTCTTCTCTGACACTTGCATAATAAACATTGTACGCGATGGCGAGAACATCAACATACAGATGCCACACGAATTTTATCGTCAGGTATTAGCCAACAACGTATCGCCACTCTTCAGTGTTCGCATACCAGTAGTGATAGACAGCATTGCACCCAATGAAGGTGCAGCATTGGCAGGACTAAACAAAGGCGACCGCATTACAGCAGTTGACGGCAACAGCATATTTACGCTTACTGACCTCGTAGCACAACTCGACGGCAAAGCCGACACTACCATAAACTTCACAGTGCTAAGAGCCAACGGCGAACCAGACACACTTGCTATTGGAATAAACAGCGATGGGAAAATAGGCATCTCAACACTATCGCCCAAAAACTGGATAAAGCTAAAGCACAAAGATTACGGCTTCTTTGCTGCACTGCCAGCAGGCATTTCAAAAGGCTACGACCTACTTTGCAACTACATAAAACAGTTGCCAATGCTCTTCACCAAAGAGGGCGCAACAAAAGTAGGTGGCTTTGGCACCATAGGCAAACTCTTCCCCACCATTTGGGATTGGGAGTCGTTTTGGTTCAATACCGCATTCTTGGCCATTATGCTTGCTGTAATGAACGCACTGCCTATACCAGCACTCGATGGCGGACATGTATTGTTTCTCTTATTTGAAATAATAACCGGACGAAAAGCAAGCGACAAAGTACTTGAAACGGCACAAACCATTGGCATGATACTGCTCTTAGCACTAATGCTCTACGCCAACGGAGCCGACATATTTAGGGCTATCTTCGACTAAAAAAACGATGAAACGGCTATTTGCTACAATATACTTCAGCATATTATCTATTCTGGCCACTTGCGCACAAAACACCAATCCGCAAGTGCCAGAATATATATATCAGAGCAGAATGGCCCAACTCGACCGCCAATCGCCCA
This sequence comes from uncultured Marinilabiliaceae bacterium, assembly GCA_905235955.1. Taxonomy (GTDB): domain Bacteria; phylum Bacteroidota; class Bacteroidia; order Bacteroidales; family Marinilabiliaceae; genus W3P20-009. Next base: position 3,776 of record CAJONN010000065.1, on the reverse strand, counting down.
TAAAGTTGGAATACAACACACAAGTGCGCGCCTACATCGACGTATACCTCGAACGCCGACGCGACCACTTGGCCAACATCATAGCGCGCTCGCAACTATACTTCCCTATTTTTGAAGAATACCTGAGCAAATACAACCTACCACAAGAACTCAAATACTTAGCAATAATAGAGTCGGCACTCGACCCAAAAGCCAAATCAAAGTCGGGCGCAATGGGACTATGGCAATTTCTTTATCATGCCGGCATAATGCTCGACTTACATGTAACCAGCTACGAAGACGACCGATGCGACCCACTAAAATCGACCGATGCTGCTTGCCGATATTTAGCATATCTGTATCAGAACTTAGAAGATTGGCAACTTGCGCTTGCAGCCTACAATGGCGGACTTGGCACAGTGCAAAAAGCCATAGAGAGAGCTGGAGGCAAAAAATCGTTTTGGGAACTATCGCAGTATATGACCAACGAGATGAAAGCTTATGTGCCTGCATTCATTGCCGTAAACTACGTGATGAACTACTACGACCTACACAACATAGTGCCAGCCAAGCCACAATACACCTTCAACGACATCGATACAGTATTTGTCAACATAAGCCTATCGTTTGACCAAATAACACGAGCTACGGGAGTCGACAGACAAAGCCTTCAACAACTCAATCCACAGTATATCAAAGACTTCATACCATCTGACGATATGCCAATGTTGCTCATATTGCCCAAGTCGGCAATAAACCGATACATCAAAAACGAACAAAAGCTAAAACCCGATGCCGCACCTGACCTCACTGGCTACTTTGGCATAAAAAACTTAGAAGCCATAACAAGCATATACATAGTTCAGCCCGGCGACTACCTGCACAAAATAGCCATGAAGTACAACACCACTGCCGAAGAGATAATGAAGTGGAACAACATGACTACCAAAGACATAAAAATAGGACAAAAACTCACCATATACGAGTATAAAGAGATATCGCCCTACTTCTTTATTGTACAGGAAAAAGTATGACCAAAAACTGCCTCAAACTATTATTCATCGCAATAACAGTATTTGCGACCTCGCTACAAAACTATGCGCAAGTAATATCTGTGCGCGAAAAAATACCTGAACAAAACCTCATCAAAACACTCACTGGAACACATTGGTATAGCAACGAAAAAATAAAACTACGCTCAGCCATAGTCGATGGCAACGAAATAAGAATAAGATTTGACAAAAACGCTGCCAATGCACTAATAACCCAAGAAAAACTAAACGCCATAGCCGACTCGGTGCGCCTCTGGACCAACAAACCACAAGCCAAAGTAACAATATGGAGTGAGCAACGCAACTTGGCACAACTAATACCCTCTGACACCTACCAAAATCAGAGCAACAACAAGCCAATAGTAACCCGAATAGATGCCAATGCACTCAACCATACACTCAGCAACAAAACATTTGCCGTATGGAACAGCCACGGCAGATACTACGAAAAAAGCCTCAACCGCTGGGAGTGGCAACGCGCCAGACTATTCACCACCGTTGAGGATTTGCTCTCATCGAGCTTCGTAATACCCTATCTTGTGCCAATGCTTGAAAATGCTGGTGCCAGCGTATACATGCCTCGCGAGCGCGACCTCAACCCACATAGTTTCATTGCCGACAACGACAATCTGGCAACATTTAGCGCAAAAAATCTCACCCCCATCAGCACCACAACAGGCTACAAATACTCATCAAAAATAAATGACACCGACAATCCGTTCAGAGCAGGCACTGCAGCCTTCTATCGCTTAACACCAACCGACACCATCGTTTTTAGCATCAGCGAAAAAAATATCAGCGAAGATGAGCCAATGGCAATATACATAGCTTACCCTGCCAGCCCCGACAACTCAAACCAAGTAAGCTACACCATCAGAAACCAACGCGAAGAAGCCACTTACATAGTTGACCAACAACGCGGTGGCTCTATGTGGCAATACTTAGGCAAGCACTACATAACGCCCAACACACGCATAATGGTAAGTGCCAACGGACAAGTAGGCATAGACGCAGTGCGCATTGGTGGCGGACAAGGCATAGTGTACCACAACGGACTTTCAAGCAACATGAGTGCATGGGCTGAAGGTGCTCGATACTACCTACAAACCGATGGATGGGAGAGCGACATATACGCCATAAGCGGCAACGACTACACCGACGACATAAACTGCAGAGGCGAATGGGTAAACGCATTGCAAAGCAAAAAAAACATCAGCATCGACGCAGCAATAGCATTACACACCGATGCAGGCATTGCCACTGCTGACACAACAATAGGCACACTTGCCATAGTTACCACACAAAATGGCACAGGCAAATATCCTGACGGACGCTCAAGGAACATAGCCCGCAACTTAGCTCATGCCCTCGAAACACAAATAATAACCGACATACGTTGCCAATGGGACAGCACGTGGAGCGAGCGCGGCATTTGGGACCGTAGCTACTCTGAAGCTCGCCGCCCCGACATACCTACTGTTTTGCTCGAAATATTGTCGCATCAAAACATCACCGATATTCACTACGCCTTGCACCCACAATTTCGCTTTGCCGTATGCCGAGCCATATACAAAGCACTTGCACGTTTCTTTGGCGGAGCCAATGCCACCATACAACCACTTGCCGTTAGCGACTTCGGGCTTGAGCAAGTAGCCCCAGACTCTTTGCGCCTCAGCTGGCAACCTACACCTGACCCACTTGAGCCTACTGCCATGCCCACACAATATCGCATCTACGCACACACATTGGGTGGCAAAGAGAGATGCATTGCCACCAGCTCAAACACCTCTGTTGTTGTTTACCAAAACAACAACAACTCCGTAACCGAATATTATATAATAGCCGAAAACAAAGGTGGCACCTCATTCCCCTCACAACGCTTATCTGCACGCTTAGGCAAAGGGAAAACACAACTGCTACTCATCGATGGCTTCGACCGCACATCAGCACCCGGCATAGTTGACGAGCCACATTGGCGCGGAATAATAGACAACATAGAACCAGCCATACCATACGGCACCGAATATTTTCGCACTGGCGAACAATACGACTTTGATCCGCAATCAGAATGGAAATCAGACGACGCCCCTGGATGCGGTGCTTCGTATGCCACCGATGAGCTAAAACCGCAATGCGCAAAGCACATACACTACCCTACCCAAACATACATAGAGCAAACAAAAGAGTATTTTGAAAACAATACTACCACTGCTATACCTGACTCGGTGAGCATCGAACTTGGCGAACAACGCACCACTTGGTATGGCAATGCCCCGCAACGACACAGCATCTACACCAATGCTTTCTTGAACAGAATAGAACAAATATTGCCCCACTGCCGCATACTAACCATACGCGGAGCATACGTAGGCACTGACATACCAGACAGCAACACTGCCAAACGTATAGAAACACTGCTTGGCTTCAGACCATGCACCAATCACGCATCGAAAACTGCACAACGCACATTCATCAACGCCAAAGGGGAAAAATATACTATAACAATAGCCCATCCCGATGCCATAGAACCTGCCAAAGGCGCTAAAACCATTGAACAATACACTGACACATATACACCAGCTACCATAAAATACAACAACATTATTGTAAGCGGATATTAAAGGTATATTCTAAAAAAATAGAACCCATTGTAGCAAATAATAAATTTGCCATCCTAAAAAAACAGAATTAACAAAACATTCCTTAACATTTATAAACTCTCTACGTAAAATAGAGAGTTTTTCC
>CAJONN010000064.1 GCA_905235955.1 uncultured Marinilabiliaceae bacterium | reverse complement strand
TGTTTGAGCGAAGCGAGTTTAAAATCGTTTAGCGAAGCGAAGATAATTTTTAGCGGAGTGGCAACAGCGACGAGTTCTTTTTGTTACTTTTTCTGTCGGTACAGACCCGAAGATGATTGAGCGTAGCGAAATAAAAAGTAAAAGACTAATGAAAAAGCTGTGTTTGAAAATTTGTTTGTAGTACATTTCTACTTGCGAAACTTGAGTTATAAACTCTAAAATTATAAGTTGTAAGACTTTGCTACAAAAAAAATGTAGCAAAGTCTTTCCTTTTACAACCACCTTTTTCCGTTATTAGCAATTATAATTTTTATCTTTGCAATAAAATATAACAGAAACAATGAAATATATTTTTGCATTATCATTGGCACTTATAGCCAACATCGTATCTGCACAAGTCGACATCAAAGTAAATGTAACAAACTATTTCAATGCTCCAGTTGTAATGGGCTACTACTACAACGGCACAATGCTTGTGAAAGACACCGTCATAACCAATGACAAAGGCTTGGCACATTTTAAACAAAGAGATAAATACGACGAAGGAATCTACCTTATCTACTTCCCAGATAAAACATATTTTGACATAATAATAGGCGACGACCAATCGTTTGAACTTACTTGCGACACATTACCCAACCCAGCCAAACGCGCAAAGGTGAAAGGTTGTCAGATGCTAACCGATTTCCTTGAATATCAGAACTATTTGGGTGACCGACAACAAAAAATTCACGAATTGTCAGAGCAATACAAAACAGCTGAAGGCAACGACCAACTGCGTGCCAAAATAAAAACTGAATATTCTGACATCGACAAAGAAATAAAGCAGAAAAACAACGATATGATAGCTGCTAATGCCAATAACTGCTTGGGTATCTTCCTCGATGGACTTAGAGAAATAGAAGTGCCTGAAATAAAGGTAGATGCGCCAACCCAAGCACTAAGCGACTCACTATCGCGCATGAAAGGCTACTACTACTATCGCAACCACTACTTCGACAATTTGCACCTCACCGACGACCGCATACTGCGTACACCATATTTTGTAAACAAACTCGACCGCTACATAGACGAAGTGTTGCCACAAACACCTGACACCGTAGCAGCTGAGTGCTTGCGCATAATTGAACTTACAAAAGCCAATGAAGAGTGTTATCGCTTTGTTACATCGCATCTGTATAACCATGTGAACAACAGCAAGATAATGGGTATGGACGCTGCACTTGTTGCCATTGCCGACAACTATTATTTGGCAGGAAAATGTCCGTGGACTGAAGAAAAATTTATTACCGACTTGCGCGAACAAGTTGAAAAAATCAGATATACACTTGTCAATCGGAAAGCTGTTGACCTAAAGAAAATGCCATCGGTAAATAAAGGCGAATATTTTACACTTAGCGAAGTTGATGCACCATTTACCATCCTCGTATTTTGGGAGCCTTCGTGCGGACACTGTAAAAAAGAGATTCCGGCACTGAAAAAAGAAGTTTGGGACAAATATGCATCTACGGGCATCAAAATATTTGCCGTCTATTGCCAAGCAGAATACGAACCTTGGGCTGAGTTTATTGAAGAACATCAACTCGAAGAGTGGATCAACGTATACGATCCATATCGTCGAACTAACTTCAGAACTTATTACAACATCAATAGCACACCGCAAATATTCATTCTCGACAAAGATAAAACCATAATAGCCAAGCGCATAGGCGTTGACCAAATTGGTGGCTTCCTCGATTTCCATTTCTCAAATATGAAAAAATAAACTGATATGCTGACATATAAAAATACGTATTCATCAATATTGTATTTGCTCTCAGTAGGTGCAGCTATGCTTGTTGCAAGTTGTGCCGACACCGACACTGACGTGCCAGCACCAACCATATATTTTGCCTCTGACGGAAAGTTTGAAATAACTCTTGCCGACACTCTCGTTTTGTCGCCCAAAATAACCTACGATCGCAATTCAACTTACCAATGGATGCAAAATGGCAATATAGTTGCTACTACACTTGAATATGAGTTTGTTCCACAGGCACTTAGCGACTACGAACTTTCGTTTAGTGTAGAAAATAGCAATGGCTCTGACAGCTATAATATCGCAATATCAGTAGTTGAAGCTATTGATTTTAGCCAATTTAGCAACTTTAGTGTGCCAACCAAGAGTGGTCTATATATGTTGCCAGATACATTGAGCAACTTCATTACACAACATGCCATATTCTCCAATGCTATCAATGCCGATACTACAATGTGGAGTGGTTTTGCCTTTAGCAATAGCACATCAAAAAGCACAACGCTCACTACATCGTGCATAGGTTGTGCATATTCTAACACTACGCAAAACGCATATATGGCAGTCAGCTGTTATTCGCCCGGTGCCGTTGTGATGTTCGACAGAGCTTATACCATTAAGTCAATCGACATTACTTCTGATAATTTTGCCTATTTGGTTTCAAAGTTTGGCTACATTTCGGCCGATAGCACAGTGCAAATAGCATATCCTAACGCATACGACTATGTTACTTTGCACATCAATGGCTTGGATAACAACGGCAATAAAGTGAGCGAAACAACATACAATTTGGTCGATTGCCGATTTGATAACCCAGCAAAATATATCCGCCAAACAGAGTGGAGTGCGCTGAGTTTAAAGCAGTTGGGCAATGTATACGGATTGGCTTTTGAAATAGAATCGAGCATAGACGACTTTCCACCATTTTTTTGCCTCGATAATATAAAACTACAAGAATAACAGAAGAGAGATATGAAAAATTTCGCAATAGTAGCGTTGGTGTTGTTGCTAACAACATCGTGCAATCCGTTTAGTAGCGTAAGTGAAGGTATGTCAACAGCCGAACTGAAAGAGGCTGTAGGTGAGCCAGATAGCATCAGAAATGATCTGTTCAACGAGGTTTGGTTCTACAATACGCATATCGTTTCAGTAGCCAATGACACCGTTGCTATGGTGCGCTCTAAAAAGGAGATACGCGAAGAGGTGCTTCAGATGCAACGCGAAATGGAGGAGATAAATAAGCGCATCAACAAATAAATATGCAAATAGACGACATCGAAACTTTACTAATAGGTTCGGTGCTGAAGCATCAGAATCCAAATATTTGGAAAGGAGAGTATGTGCACAGATGCGTCGATATTGTGTTTAATCATCTGTCGCACAGCAGCAAAGATAAGGTGCTTACAGAGTCAGAATTGATAACGCAACTTAACGTATCTGGCATTTGCAATTTTTCGGTTGGTAAATGTTGGGGGCAGTTAGGTAACGAGGTTGCAAGATGCCAAATAACAACCAAACATCTTTTTTGCCAAGTATTTTTTGAAAAAGATAAAACTATATTTTGGGCAGAACTGTCTGATTTTATGACAAATAGGCTCAAATATGATATGCATCAAATAAACGCTCAAACATTAGTAAATGGTATTGTGCGAGCCAATGATAGGGTAGACGAACTATGTCAGCAATGGATACAACTGCTCAAAGAGAGCAATAAAAAAGCCCGAATGATAGAACTAACTCTTTCAGCCACTGAAAGTTATTTAGCCCAACAAACAAATGGCACAAAACTCAAATACAACATTTCGGCTACAGCAGCAGGCATAGTTGTAGAACTCATAGCCGAAGGTGTATCAGTCTTGTCGGTTTCGCTACAAGCAGGTTGCAATCCGAAGCAAAAAATAGATGCACTAATAGCTGATATGAATAAGATTTTGAGTTAGTTACGTATCGAATCGAATACATTTTTTAGTCGCTCCAACGACTCTTCTATCACACTTAGTGGCGATGCTACATTGAGTCTGAAATATTTCTGATAACCATCGCCAAACGTGCTACCATCATTGATGCCCAAGTGAGCTCGCTGATAGATAATATGCTTGAGGTCAGCAGGCGATATGTTGCACTCGCTCAAATCGAGCCAAACCAAATAGGTTGCATTGGGCTTTATTATCTTTATTTCAGGAATGTACCGATTGATATAATCTGTTACAAAGTTTACATTATCAGACAGATAGGTGCAAAGTTCGTTGAGCCATGTTTCGCAGTTAGCGTATGCAGCTTGCAAAGCAATTGGTCCTATCATATTGTTGATAATGTGTAGCGCATGTTGTTTGCGAGCATATTGGCTTCGGAGTTCGGTATTGCTTGCTATTATGTAACTTGTTGATAATCCGGCAATATTGAATGTTTTTGAAGCCGACATAAATGTGATTGTGTTGTTGGCTATCTCGTCAGAAATAGTAGCCATAGGGTGGTGCTTGGTTCCATTGAGCATAATGTCAGAATGTATTTCGTCTGAGAGTATCAGCACATTGTTTCTGACGCATATTTCGCCCATTTGGCGTAGCTCATCTATAGTCCATTCTCTGCCAACCGGATTGTGTGGATGGCTGAGAATGAAAATTTTGGTGGTTGGCATAGCTGCCAAGCGCTCAAACTCCTCAAAATTGACACACCATTGGTTGTCTCTCTTTATCAGATTGTTGCAAAGCAATGTGCGCTCATTTTCTCTAACTACATCGAAAAAAGGAGTGTATACTGGTGGCTGAATAATAATGCCATCGCCAACATTGCTAAATGCCTGAATGGCAATAGACAACGATGTTACAACACCTGCACAACACTCTATCCATCGGCAATCGACATCCCAATTGTTTCGGTGTTTTTGCCATTGTTTTATACATTGTTGGAAACGTGGAGTGCACACCGTATATCCGTATATCGGATGTTCTATTCGTTCTCTGAGCGTCATTACAATTGGCGATGGGCACGGAAAATCCATGTCGGCAACCCACATTGGGGTTATATCGCTTGTGCCAAAAACCGTATTGCATAGTTCAACTTTGACGGCGTCAGTGTTTGAACGGTCGATAATGGTGTCAAAATCGTACATTGTCTATTATTGATTTTTTTTGATGCAAATATAATTTTTTTTGTTTGCTTTGTTTATTTATAAAAGCAAAAACCGCTAAATTATTCATAAAATAATAATTTAACGGTTATTATAGTTGCAAATTGTTAAATTTGAAGATTATAGCTTAAAACTCTTCAAATTATCCATTCATCGATATCAAAAATTCTTCGTTGCTCGAAGTTTTCTTTATAGCATCAACTAAGAAAGTCATAGCCTCTTCAGGAGTGCGGTCGGCCAAACCTTTGTTGCGCAAAACCCACATGCGGTTGAGTGTGTTGCGGTCTTGCAAAAGGTCGTCGCGACGTGTGCTCGACATGTTGACATCAACGGCTGGGAAGATGCGTTTGTTGGCAAGTTTGCGATCGAGTTGCAACTCCATATTGCCAGTGCCTTTGAACTCTTCAAAAATCACATCGTCCATCTTCGAGCCTGTTTCAGTAAGTGCTGTAGCAATGATGGTGAGTGAGCCGCCATTTTCTATGTTGCGAGCTGCACCAAAGAAGCGTTTTGGTTTGTGTAGCGCATTGGCATCAACACCGCCCGATAGCACTTTGCCTGACGCTGGCGACACTGTGTTGTAGGCGCGTGCAAGGCGTGTGATTGAGTCGAGCAGAATAACAACATCGTGGCCACATTCTACCATTCGTTTGGCCTTTTCAAGCACAATGTTGGCAACTTTTACATGTCGTTCGGCAGGTTCGTCAAATGTAGAGGCTATTACTTCGGCTTTCACAGAGCGTGCCATGTCGGTAACCTCTTCAGGGCGTTCGTCGATGAGCAGAATAATCATATACACTTCAGGGTGATTTTCTGCTATGACGTTGGCTATATCTTTGAGTAGCACTGTTTTACCTGTTTTGGGCTGTGCTACAATAAGTCCACGTTGTCCTTTACCGATGGGTGAAAAGAGGTCGACGATGCGTGTTGATACGTTGGCCATTTTTCCAGTTGAGAGATTGAATTTTTCATCGGGGAAAACTGGCACCATGTGTTCAAATTGTACGCGATCTCGCACTTCATCGGGGGTGCGTCCATTGATGTCGAGCACTTTGACCATAGGGAAGAATTTTTCACCTTCACGTGGTGGGCGAACGGTACAAGTAACAGTGTCGCCAGTGCGCAAACCGTAGTTTTTTATCTGATTCTGAGCTACATACACATCATCTGGTGAGGTCAGATAATTGTAGTCAGATGAACGTAAGAATCCGAATCCGTCTGGTATTATTTCCAAAACGCCTGTTACGGTAACTATGCCTTCAAAGTCGTACATAGGTTCGTTCATGTCCCGATAACCTTGTTTATTGCGATTATCGCGCTGATTTTTAGGTGTTTGGATGTATGGTTCGTTATTGCTAATAGCCTTATTTTCGTTCTCTATTTGTTGTTCATTCTGCATTTTCAGAATGTCTTCAATAGAGTGCATTGGTTGTTCGGCTTGCGCATTTTTATCTTCGTTGTGGAAATTATCATTGCTTTCCCAGTTGCCATTAACTTGCTCATTATTAGCATTGTTAGATTGTACTCTGGGGCGTTTATTTTTCTTTTCCGAAGGTGTTTTCTCTGAAAATGTGTCAAATATTTTCCCAATAACGTCGTCGAAGTCGGTAACGGGTGCTGCAACTTCTGGTTCTTCAGTGTTGTTGTTGGTTTGTGGATTTTCACTTGTTATAGGCTCGGCTTCTTGTAGCTCTTTTTGCTTTTCGAGTATTATGTCGATAAGCTCTTTCTTTTTATATTGGTCGGCTCTTTTTATGCCAATTTCTCTGGCAATAGTTTTGAGCTCTGGCAGAAGCTTTCCATTAAGCTCCGAATTGTTATACATACTAAAATTGTCTGATGATTATTTATGAGAAGTCGTGTAGAAAACGACGTTGCAAATATACCTACCTTTTTGTGAAAAACAAGTTGCAAAGAGCATTTTCATGCGAATTTTTTTTATTTCTAACAGTTCGGCGAGAATATATAATGCCTTCATAATATCGTTTTTTTTAACTTTATACGTATGCCAGATAATGCAGTTACATTTATCTTATTTTAAAGATAAACAAAACGCTTCCAACAAATATAGTCAGAAGCGTTTTGTTTATTTTGGTCTGAAAACTAATATGTTACATCAATTCTACACTACGTTTGATGAATTTTGTAAGACTTTCGCCCTTTAGCATGCCGTTTGAGAGCAATGCAAGGTCGATGAGTTGCGACACAACTTTGTTGTCTTTGGCATAGTTGGCAAGCACTTTGTTTTTCTTATCTTGTAGCTCAGATATTTGTTTCTCTACATCAGAGAGTGCATCTTTGTCGGCTTGCGAAATTTCTTCATCTTTCTTGCCTTGCTTAGCGTTCTCGAGTTCAGTTTTTTGTGTGTTGGCTTTGTCGAGGTCGGTATAGATTGGTGCAAGTTCTGACTTAGTTTGCTCTTGCAATCCGCTGATCAGCTTCTTCACAATAGGATGATTGCCATTGACTACAATGTTGAAACTGTCTGGCATTTCGCCATAGAACGACATGCCACTTTGCATTGCGCTCATCTCTTTCATGCGGCGCATCCACTCGTTTTGAGTAACAACTATTGGCATGTCATTTTCAGCCAAAGCCTCAACACTTACTGTAAATGTAGCTTTGTCGAGTTTGGGTAGTTCGGCTCTGAATGCCTCTTCAACTTCGCTCTTTTCGCGTGTGCTGAGCGTAAGTTCGGCAGCATTATCTTTAGCAATAAGTTTGTCAACAACATCCGAATCGACGCGTGTAAACTTAGCTTTCTCAAGCTTTTGCTCAAGCTGATTCATCGATGGTGTGTCGAGCTGACCATTCATCAGAAGTACATTGTAGCCCTTGTTTTTCGCACTTTCGATGAATGTATACTGCACGTCGGTATCGTTGGCATAGAGGTAAACAAGGTTGCCATCTTTGTCGGTTTGCTCTGCTTTGATGAGTTCTTTGTATTCGTCAAATGTAAAATACTTGCCGTCAACATCTTTGAGGAGAGCAAACTTCTGTGCACGATCGAAGAATTTTTCATCGGTAAGCATACCATATTGTATGAATATCTTCAGGTCGTCCCATTTTTCTTCAAACTGCTTGCGGTCGTTCTTGAAAATTTCTTCCAATCGGTCGGCCACTTTTTTGGTGATGTGCGATGATATTTTCTTCACATTTCCATCGCTCTGCAAGTACGAACGCGACACGTTGAGCGGAATGTCGGGCGAGTCGATTACGCCATGAAGCAGTGTAAGGAAGTCTGGTACAATGCCTTCAACTGAGTCAGTAACAAATACTTGGTTGCAATAGAGCTGTATTTTGTTGCGGTTGACATCGACGTTGTTTTTTATTTTTGGGAAATAGAGAATGCCCGTGAGGTTGAACGGATAGTCAACATTGAGGTGAATGTGGAAGAGCGGTTCGTCCATTTGCATAGGGTAGAGCTCGTGGTAGAAATTGGTATAATCTTCCTCCTTCAGGTCGGCTGGTTTCTTTACCCAAGCTGGCTCTACGTTGTTTATCACATTGTCTTCAGCTGTTTCTACCTGCTTGCCATCTTTCCATTCGGTCTTTTTGCCAAATACAATATTGATAGGCAAGAACTTACAATATTTATTGAGCAGTTCTTTTATCTTAGCTTCGTCGCAAAAGCCTATTTCGTCTTCGCTTACGTGCATTATGATGTCGGTGCCACGGTCGGCTTTGTCGCAATCTTCGAGCACATACTCTGGATCGCCTGTGCACTCCCAACGTACAGCTTGCGAGCCTTCCTTGTAGCTTTTGGTTTTGATTTCAACCTTATCGCTTACCATAAACGAAGAATAGAAGCCCAAGCCGAAATGTCCGATGATGGTAGCAGCATCGTCTTTGTGTTTTTCCAAAAATTCTTCGGCGCCCGAGAATGCAATTTGGTTGATATATTTTTCAACTTCATCGCGTGTCATGCCAATGCCACGGTCGCTTACAGTGATGGTTTTGGCTTCTTTGTCAACGCTTACAGTTACTTTTAGTTCGCCCAATTCTCCTTTGAATTCGCCGCTCTGTGCAAGTACTTTTATTTTCTGTGTTGCGTCAACACCATTTGAAACTATTTCACGCAAAAAGATGTCGTGGTCAGAATAGAGGAATTTTTTGATGATAGGAAACAAGTCCTTGGTCGATACACCAATTTTTCCGGTTGCCATAGTTATATATTTTTATTGTTATTTTTTATCTGATGTAAAACATCAATGGCGGGCTTTGGCAAAGTGTGTGCCAATAGTTTATACGATGACGTTTTGGCAGAAAAAAGCCAATATTGTCAGTTGTTTTCTGCCTTTATGGCATTTGGAAAGAAATAGGAGAGCGATACATTTTTCGCATTATAGGTAATAAAACTCAAGTTTCGCAAGTAGAAATGTACTACAAACAAGTCCCCAAACACGACTTTTTCATTAGTCTGTTACTTTTTCTGTGCCGACAGAAAAAGTAACAAAAAGAACTCGTCGCTGTTGCCACTCCGCTAAAAATTATCTTCGCTTCGCTAAACGATTTTAACTCG
>CAJONN010000063.1 GCA_905235955.1 uncultured Marinilabiliaceae bacterium | reverse complement strand
ACGACCCCTCTGAAACGAGGCGATATATTTGCTCCGTTTTGTCAACATAGACATAATCGCCTGTGCGAATTTTCTCAAAATCTTGTATGCCAATGGGTAACTTCATGTTGTTAATAGTTTTACAAAGGGGGATACATATATATCTATGCATCCCCCAAATGTAAGATGTAAAATTAGTGCAAAAGTATGAAATGACAACTTTTTCTTAAAATAGCAAGAGCGTTAATTGTTGTTCTGGCTTCAAAACTACACTATTTCATTTTTATAAATGGCAGATTGCTACTACCATAGTATTCTGGCAACTTGCCGTCCCATTTTTCAATAGCATATTGATCTACGAGCAACTGATTGAGCGACATTGCTACAACTCTATTGTAATAAGCCTCGCCATCGCCTTTTATTTTCAGTGCTTTAGCTTCGCCTTCAGCTTTGGCAATCTCAATTTTAGCTTCAGCTTCAGCCTCTTTTACCTTGTTTTCTGCCTTTAGAGCATTCTGTACAGCTTCGTTTTTGGCATTGATAGCGGCAGCCAACGATGCTGGTGGAGTTATTTGCGAGGTAAACTCCTCTACAATAAAGCCTTCGCCTGAGAGCGATTGTTCTAAACGCTTGCGCACTTCGTTTTCAAACTCACCACGGTTGGCCATCAGATAGTCTGATGTATACTGGTTGGCACATGTGCGATATGCCTCGTAGATACAAGTACGTATGTATCCGTTTTCTATCTCGGGCAACGAACGACGATATTTTACAAATACAGCAACAGCCTTATCAGGGTCGAGGCGATAAGCTATTGTTGGGTCCATTGTGAAGGTTGAGGCATCTTTGGCATTCACTGCAAAGGCTTCATAATTTTTGCGTTGCACATATATAGGATACTCAAAAATAGATTGTGTGATAGGGTTGTACCAAACCCAACCTTTGCATGTTTCGATGACACCACCATGGCTCTCTTCATCGCTCGACCATTTGAGAAAACGAATGCCTACCGAACCAGAATCTACTGTTGTACAACTTGAAATTGCAAGTGCAGCACAAAAGGCACTAATAACAATTTTGACATGTTTCATAACTACTACTTTTTATTGAATATGTTGTTTTTTATAAATAATCAGTGTGAAATTACATAAAAATATTTAAATATGCAACATGTTCTCTTTGCCTCAGTAGCTCAAAATACACCATTCTTTTACAGAGAAAGAGTTAAGTTTTGCTATTTTTTATAGTTATTTAATAGTATTTCGCACAAAACAACATTTTTATAAGGCTGATAAGATATACCTTTGCACCCGAATTTGAGAAACGAACCCAATTAATGGTTAGTTATCTTTTATTCAATACAAAGAACAATATCATGGTAACAAATCTTCTTGAAGGAAAACGTGGCATCATATTCGGTGCTCTCAACGATAAGTCAATAGCGTGGAAGGTGGCAGAAGTGGCCAAAGAACAAGGCGCTATATTTACACTCTCTAACACTGCCGTAGCTTGCCGCATGGGCGAAGTGATTGATTTGAGTAAAAAATGCAATGCCGAACTTATACCTGCCGATGCTACTAATGTAGACGACCTAAAGGTTGTTTTTGAAAAATCGCAAGAGATATTGGGTGGCAAAATAGACTTTGTGCTTCACTCAATAGGCATGTCGCTCAATGTGCGCAAAAAACGCCCTTACAACGACCTCGACTACAACTTCCTCAACAAAACACTCGACATCTCTGCTATATCGTTCCACAAAATGCTACAGGTAGCATACCAAATGGATGCCATCAGCGAGTGGGGCTCAGTGATAGCACTCTCATACATTGCCGGACAACGTACCTTCTGCGACTACAACGACATGGCCGATGCTAAGGCACTGCTTGAGTCGATAGCTCGTTCGTTTGGCTACATCTATGGTAGAGAACGCCACGTGCGCATCAATACAATATCACAGTCGCCAACAATGACTACAGCAGGTAGTGGCGTGAAAGGTTTCGACGGCTTGCTCGACTTTGCTGACCGCCAGTCGCCACTTGGCAACGCTTTGGCCGAAGACTGCGCAAACTTCTGCTGCGCAATGTTCTCTGACCTCACAAAGAAAATAACTATGCAGAACCTCTATCACGATGGCGGATTCTCAAGCATAGGTATGAGCGAACGTGCTATGGCTCAATACAATCTGAGCTTTGAACACATGCGCGTTGACCCCAAAGGAAATGAGTTATAAAAAAATATATTTTTTACAGAATTTTTCATAGTGTTTTAGGTTATATCGTAGGACTGTCGCATTGTTTTTTCTTGCGGCGGTCTTTTTTTTATTAATTTTGTATTCAATTTTTTAATCTTACAAAAGTGTATTTTACCGAATTTGGTTTTGATGATGAACTAATGGATAGCCTCGATGCAATGCATTTCGAAGAGGCCACTCCGATACAAAGTGAAGCTATCCCAGTCATCATGGATGGTTCTGACCTTATAGCTTGCGCACAAACTGGTACAGGCAAAACTGCCGCCTATCTGCTCCCAGTCATCAACGACATACTCTACACTGAAGGTGGCAACATCGACACCGTGATATTGGTGCCTACACGCGAACTCGCCATACAAATAGACCAACAAATGGAAGGTTTTGGCTACTATGTGCCCGTAACATCTACGGCTATATATGGTGGCAACGATAGTGGCGAATGGGGTAGGCAGCGCAAAGCCATTGAAGATGGTGCCGACATATTGATTTCGACACCCGGACGACTTCTTCAGCACATAACTATGGGCTACGTAGATTTTAGCCACGTACGACATCTCATACTCGACGAAGCCGACCGCATGCTCGATATGGGCTTTTTTGATGATATAATGCAAGTAGTAAAACTCTTGCCCACCGAAAGGCAAACACTAATGTTTTCGGCTACCATGCCACCCAAAATTCGCGACTTAGCAAAGCAAATACTCACCAACCCTAAAGAGATAAGCATTGCCATATCAAAGCCTGCCGACAACATAAAACAAGGTGCATACGTGGTATACGATACACAAAAAACGCCACTCGTAAAGCATATATTGCATCAGCGCAAAGGACAGAGCGTCATCATCTTCTCATCGAAAAAGCAAATATGCAAAGAACTCAACATCATATTGCGCCGTGCAGGCATCAATGCAGGCGTTATTCACTCTGACCTTGAGCAGAAAGAACGTGAAAATGTGCTATTGCAATTTCGCAATCATAATATCAATGTGCTTGTTGCTACTGACATTATTGCGCGTGGCATCGACATAAAAGAGATTGATATGGTGATAAACTACGATGTGCCTCGTGATGCCGAAGACTATGTGCACCGCATTGGTCGAACAGCACGAGCACAAGCTAACGGAGAAGCTTATACCTTTGTAAATGAGAAAGATATGAAAGCTTTTGCCCGAATAGAACAACTGATAGAAAAAGAGGTTGAGAAGCTGCCATTGCCTTCAGAACTTGGCGAAGGACCTATCTACAACCCCAAAAGCAATTCGCCCCGAAAAGCCAAACCTCAAGGCGACCACAAACGTGGAATGCAGAAAGATAGAAACCGAAAAAATAGCAATTGTCATAACAATCACAAACACTTTAATAAGAAAGAAAAAAGTAAGGAATCATAAGCGTTTGTGTAATTGTATAAAAATAAGAAATACAACAACCAAGCGTTAAGAAAATTGCTAAATTTGCACGTTCTAATTAAAGAATAAAACAAATAAACACCCAATTATTAAAAAAAACTACAGAAGTAAAAAGAGATGCTTACACTATTTGAATGCAAAATACGCTATCAGAAACCCGATGAGCATAGCGGAAAGGAGAAAAGAGTAACTGACACATATCTGTTTGATGCACTTACATATACCGAAGCTGAAGAACGCATATATAAAGAAATGCCACAATATATAAGTGGTGAATTTATGGTAGCCAGCATACGCAAAGCCAAATATGCTGAAATACTTCCCTCTGACGATGGCGACCGCTGGTATAAAGTGAAAATATCGTTCGTTATGATTGACGAAGCGTCTGGCAAAGAAAAACGCATATCGCAACTGATATTGGTGTTGGCATCTGACGTAAAAGATGCTGTAGACAAAGCCATACAAGGTATGGGGGGCGAAGGTGACGACTCGTTTGAAGTAAACACTGTAGCCGAAACACCCATAATGGACTTCTTCCCATACTTCGACAAAGACAAAGCACCAGAAGATAAAGAGATAAGTCGCCGCCCAGCTACCGAAGCTGATGCTGACTTGCCCAAACTACAAGACAAAGAATAGTAAAAATTTTTATAGATAACAACACATGAGTAACACAACAAAACATCCAAGCGGACTCTACCTGCTCTTTGTTACCGAAATGGCTGAACGCTTCAGCTACTATGGTATGAGAGCATTGTTCGTATTATATCTCGTGGCTGCCTTCTACAACGACAGTATGGCATCGCAGATATATGGCTCATACACAGGCCTTGTATACCTTACACCACTGCTTGGCGGATACATTGCCGACCGCTATTGGGGCAATCGCCGATCAATAGTTTTTGGTGGCATAATGATGGCTATAGGACAATTCTTGATGTTTGCCTCAGCATGCTTCGTAAAACAAAGCATCTTCACTGAAAATGCAGCTATCGACGCATCAGTTGACAACACACTCTCTATTTGGCTAATGTTTGCAGGCTTAGCTTCGCTCATATTTGGCAACGGATTCTTCAAGCCAAACATCTCAACCATGGTGGGCGACCTCTACGAACCTACCGACCACCGAAAGGATTCGGCCTTTACCATATTCTATATGGGCATCAATACTGGAGCATTCATTGCACCACTCATTTGCGGATCGTTGGGCAATGGCAATTGGGCTGATCCGAGCGCATTCAAATGGGGCTTTTTCTGCGCTGGCGTAGCTATGATACTCTCTATTGTTGTTTTTGTAATATTCAAAGACAAATTCCTCGTTACGCCTGAAGGATTGCAAATAGGCTTAGCACCAGCTAAAAGTGAACTGCGCAAAGAAAAAGAGGCCGCTGCACAACAAGCTGCTGCCAACGAACATAGCCACACCGCACCAAACAGTCCGATACGTCTGTGGGGCTGCATTGTAGGAGCTATTGCATTGTTTGTAATATTCTCGCTCAGCACCAATTCGTTCAACGACTATATATCGGCAGCTATCTACGCCATATCTATCGCCTTGCCCATATTCATCATTACTGACCGCGGACTTACCTACGTAGAGAAGTGTCGCATAGGCGTTATCTACATCATAGCTGTGTTTGTCATCTTCTTCTGGAGCGCCTTTGAGCAAGCTGGTTCGTCGCTTACCATCTTTGCTGAGCGCCAGTGCGACCGTCATATAGGTGGTTGGGAAATGCCAACAACTTGGTTCCAGTCGATAAACCCAATTGTAGTAGTTACCTTCGCACCTATAATTGCAACCTTGTGGGAGTTCCTCTACAAACACAATATTGAGCCATTTTCGCCAGCCAAACAAGCCATAGGTCTTTCACTTTTGGCAATAGGCTACTTGGTAATAGCAGTGGCAACAAATGGCATTGGTGCTGGTGAAAAAGTATCAATGTGGTGGCTCTTTGCTCTCTACTTCATCCACACTATGGGCGAACTTTGTTTGTCGCCAATAGGCTTGTCGATGGTCAATAAGTTGTCGCCTGCTCGGCTTGCCTCGTTGTTGATGGGTGTATGGTTTATGAGCAATGCTGCTTCAAATATTTTGGCTGGCAAACTTGCTACATTGCTCCCAAGTGAATCAGAGCCAACCAAATATTTCTTAGGCTTTGAGATAAGCAACCTGACAGAATTTTTTGCTCTTTTTGCCATCATGGCAGGTGTTGCTGCCTTGTTGCTCTTTGCACTTTGTCCGCTACTCAAACGTATGATGAAGGGTGTACAGTAAAAACATTAAGTGCAGTTAATTATGTTGAGGCGATTTTTGATTTTTATTTGAAGAAAAAAAGAAGACGACTTACGAAATTTGACGTTTCTTACCGAATAAAAGCAAAAAGTAGTCGAAATATAAAACAAGATAAAATCTCAGAAATTACATAGAACAGTTCTTAATAATACGAAACTATGAATGAGTTAAAACAATAATTCATTCATAGTTTTTTTATGACAATATCAGAGTAAAAGTTGATATATGGCATAAAAAAGTTGACGAATGAAACAAAAAAACAGTCATTTCGTATTGCGGGCGGTCTGTCTAACTTTTTATATATCAATAACATATTTTAAATATATCAGTGTAACATTACAAATAAGAGGGCGTAAATATAGTTGTATTTCATAGATAAGGTTTTCATTTTGGATTGATTGATTAGGGGGGTGCCGATGTGATATCAGCTCCCTATTTTTTTCGCACGAAAAAAAACGATGCCCACATTGAAGCATCGTTTTTTTTATGCCTTGTGGATAAAAGTAAAAAACTCGAAGATGATTGAGCGTAGTGAAACGAAGTTCGATGTAGTCGAATAAGAAAAATTTTCAAATGAAATAGCCGTGATTTTATGCACTGCATATTTGTATTGTAAAAAAAGATACGTAATTTTGCGCTGTCAAAAAAAACAATGGCCCGAATGGCGGAATTGGTAGACGCGCACGTTTCAGGTGCGTGTGTCGAAAGGCGTGCAGGTTCGAGTCCTGTTTCGGGCACGCAAAATGAGAGCAAGGTTAGAGATTTTTTCTAATCTTGCTTTTGTGTTTGTATGCCATGCAAAAATCAATGCAAAAACCAATCTTCTTCTGGCAAATCTAATCTAATAAAATCGGCAGTTATGGGGTGCTGAAACTGAATGCTACAAGCACACAAATACATAGGCTCACCTCTCTTACCATATAGTCCATCGCCAACTATTGGCGCATTGAGTCCTTCAGGGTGAGCAGAGTGAATGCGTAGCTGATGAGTGCGCCCTGTTTCAGGAAAAAACTCGATAAGTGGATAACCATTTTTGCTGCCAATAACCCTATAGCGAGTAACCGAAGGCTTGCCATTTTCCTTGTCGACCATACGCCTGCAACTATCATCAGGGTCGAAACCGATGGGTAGCGATATGGTGCCAGAATCGTGTATTGGACGACGTTCGAGCAATGCTACATAGCGTTTTTTGACGCATCGTTCTTCAAACTGACGATGCATAGCCGCCAATACATCTTTCGATTTTGCAACTATAAGTAAGCCAGATGTGTATTGGTCGATGCGGTGTACTGGCGCAATGTTACATTGTGGGTAGATGAGTTGAAGACGCTCTGAAACTGAGTCGCGCGAAGTCAGCCCCGGAATGGTTTGCAGTCCACTGGGTTTGTTGATTATCACAAACCACTGATCTTCGTAGACTATGGGCAGCCCTTTGTTGGCAACTTGTTGTAGCGGATTGGGCTCTACCATCAACCCTTTGAGCATGTGAGCAAGTATGGGTTTGCATTTGCGTTGGCACGAAGGGTAGAACTGACCGTTGGTGCGCAAAATGTTGGTGGGCGATGCACCTACCCAAAATTCACCCATTGCGAGTGGCGTGAGATTGTGAGTATAAGCATATTGCAATAAGCGCGGAGCGCAGCAATCGCCAGCACCTGAAGGAGGCACATCTTTGCCTGCATCGCTAAATATAACATTGAGTTTTTTGGCTTCGCCTAAGGCATTGAGCAGTGTATATTGCTCAAAAAGCCACTCTTGCAATGTTGCTGATAAGAGTTTGCGCTTAGTTTTTAACTGATTGATATATTGGTTTTTAGTGTTTAATTCAGTAATCAATGGGCGCAATTCGTTGTCCAAACGTTTCTCCATTCGTTTGAGTTCGGCTTTTTCAAATTGGCTCTGCTTTGTAAGTGCATCGAGGTCTGATGTTGAGAGTGGGGTAGAGCATCGGAGTTGCTGACGCTGAAGTTTATTGGTTTTTATTTGTTGCTTATAATCAGATATTTGACGTTCGTTAGCTTCTTTTTTTTGCTCTATAAGTTGTTGTAATGATGTATAATCGGCTGATTGCTGATAGTCTGAAATCTGATTGTTTATTGCTATAATCTCATCGTTGTGTTTTTTGAAAAATCCATCGGGAGCTGAATAATCAACAATGGGGGGTACAAAAAAATTGTCGGATGGCGATAGTTCGCCAGAATATGCTGCCAAAAAGCCAACATCGTTTTGTGCTGTACGCACTACCAATACCCCCATCATTTTTCCTACTTTGAAATCTTGCAAACGAGGTAGATATATTTGCATTACATATCTCGCTGCCCACTCAACAAGCGGATGAGGTGTATAGCAAAATGGGAATGTGAACTGCTGCGGAAGTTGCTGATTATCAACATTGAAAGGAAATGAATGAAGCATAATCAGAGGTCGTTAGGCAAGTTCGATAACTTCGAGGTCGTTGGGTACATAGAGGTTGCCACTAAATACTGTTTTGCCTTCGGCTGTGTAGAGTTGCTTGCGCATATCAGCTGGGGTGCGCCCCTCAGTATGGAACAAAATGGTGGTATGTGCACCAAGTTGTTGCGCATTTCGGCACGAGTCGAGCACTGTGCCATGACTTTTGGGGTACGGATTGAATTTATCTATCTCAGAATAAAGACAATACGCCTCTTGCATTATTATGTCAGACCCCTTTATGATCTCTTCGTTGTTGGCATTGTAAGGTTCATCGCCCAGAAAAGCTAACTTTTGTCCGTTGCGCAATTGCACTGTAAAGCCATGCTGAAGTTCTTTTTTGCTCCAAATGTTGAAAAAACGGAAGTGCCTTCCATCAATGTCGAGCTCTACATTGTGTTCGATGGGCGACAAGATGATGCGTTCGCCAATGAGTTTTGCTTGTCGTGGTTGCAATACGAGCGAGCATATTACTTGCAGAGCATTGAGCGACTTAGGGTGTCCATAGAGGGTGAAGTTGCCATTGTAGCGCTCTTTGTTTACCTCTTGTGCAATGTAGCGAATAATCCAAACCATGCCGAGCAAGTGGTCTGTGTGGTTGTGGGAGATGAAGGCGTTGTGTATTTGCCCTATGCTGATGTTGGTTTTCTGCAGTTGTGCTATTATGCCATTGCCTCCGCCGCCATCAACGAGAAAATGCTCAGTAGAATCTGATGAGCTGATTGTAAAGCAAGTATTGTAGTGTGTTGTTGCCATGGCTGCGCCAGTGCCCAACATTGTTATTTTCTCCATTATTAAGGTGTTGAAAAATAATATAGCAAATATATGAAAATGAAAATTAAGATACTCTTGTGGTTTGGAAATTATTTGGCGTAAAGTTGCTCAACTTTTGCGAGTAAAGTAGCCCGAAAAAAATAACCAACAAATTGCCATCCAACAATTAGTACGCAAATAAGAGAAGTTTTTAAATGAAATAACTTAACTCAAGTTTCGCAAGTGAAAAACGCACAGAAAATAAGAATGGGCGAAAGAAATATACCCAATAAATAGCCTTCCAACAATAAGCACGAAACCCGATTTTCACCTCGCGGTTGTCGCCTTTGGCACGAAGCGT
>CAJONN010000062.1 GCA_905235955.1 uncultured Marinilabiliaceae bacterium | reverse complement strand
CTCGTCGCTGTTGCCACTCCGCTAAAAATTATCTTCGCTTCGCTAAACGATTTTAAACTCGCTTCGCTCAAACAGAAAATCGTTTTTAACGCTTCGCTATGATAATTTTCTTTACGCTCCGTGCCAAAGGCGACAACCGCGAGGTGAAAATCGAGTTCCGTGCTAATTGTTGGAAAGTTATTTTGTTGGGTATATTTCTTTCGCCCCATTCTCATGGCTTATTTTCTGTACATTTTTCACTTGCGAAACTTGAGTTAATTTATAAAATTGCCTTCCAACAATAAGCACGAATTTCGATTTTCAACTTTCCCACTTGACAAAAAGCATACCTGCGAAATCAGCGAATGGGTGAAGGAATAATAAAAACTCTTTGTGCTGTATCAGCCTGACGACAGTTTGTCGTTGGAGGTGAAGTTGGAGAACGAAACGGTTTGGCTATCGCAACAACAGATTGCTGATTTGTTTGGTTGCTCTACCGACAATGTGGGGCTTCACCTAAAAAATATTTTTTCAGAACACGAGTTGGACAAAATTCAACTACCGAGATTTTTTCGGTAGTTCGTTTTGATGAATAAAACAAGGAAGTATCTTTTATTTAGACACTTCCTTGTTTAGAATTTATGAGGCTGCGAATCTCTTTTGCAGCCTCATTTTTATTATGTGTGTAAGACTTTTTCTATTCTGGTATAAACCTTAGCGTGTCAAGTCGCCGCCTTGGTTGTTGCCCGGGTATGGGGTTTCGTAGTGGGGAAGGCAAGAGTCGGAGAAACAACTGTTGTTGCCAATGCCACGATGCCAGTAGTCAAAGTGTGCGTAGGTCTGTGGGTCGTGGTTGAGTTCCCACCAGTGGAGGCGGTTGTATTGGATGCTGTGGTTCCATTGCAACTCGTTGAAGTGGCTGAGCGAGAACGATACAGAACCTTCGGTTTGTATGCGGAGTTTTACAGGGCTGTCGCCACTGAGAATGAGTTCGCGCAAGTCTTGATGGTCGCCGTAGGTCTGTGGGTGTACGTATTCCTCAATCATGTCATCTATTGTGGTGGTGTAACGTCCAAGGAACGAGCCAGTTTTGCGGTCTTTGTAGTTAGACCATGGACCACGTGCGTAATATTCAACGTTCTCAAATCCGGGTGCAAATTGCAATCCAAGACCAAGACGACGAAGTCCGCGACGCTGTGGGTCGAAGGTTACTTGCAAATCTACAACGCCGTTGGCATATACAGTGTAGTTGGCGGTGTAGTTTGATTTCCAGCCCTTTGCGTTCATCGAGATAGTTGCCTTGTTGTCAGCAAGTTTTAGAGGAGCGGTAATGCTGTGCGATTCTATGCCAGTGGCACCGTAATCGTAGTGATGGTCGCCACCTTCCCAGTTGTTTTTCTCGTATTGTTTGCCTTCTGAGTCGTTGTCGATGCGGCGGAAGTCGTTGTATTCTGGAGCGGCTGCAATAAGTTCTTTGCCTTTGAAAATATAGCTGCTGATTGCGCCGTTAGCGTCGAATGTTACCGAGAAATTGTCGCCAATTACCTTGTTGCCCTCCACTTTGAGGTTGCCCTTAGCCGAGATAGCAGGAAGTTTTGCAGCACGTGGCTTTATAATAAATTCCTCGTCGGCAAGGCGATAGTCGGCATCTGCCCAATCGGTTTTTTTGCGAAGGTGAAGACCTACCACAAGAGTGATTTCGCCATCGTTGAGACCATCGGTGAGCGAGCTTGGAAGAGTGATTTTAGCAGTCTCGCCCGGAGCGGCTTTGATGTCGTCTACACGGTGGTCTTTTACCTTGCGACCGTCTTTGTAAACCGTTGCAGTAAAATAGAAACGGTCTTCGAGTTTTAGGAACGGATATTTGTTTTTGATAGTGATTTCAAGTTTTGGATTTTCGGGAGTTGGACCGCCAAATTCCACAAACTGATACACCTTTTTGATTTCGGTAAGTTTTGCAGTCCAAGCGCGGTCGGGAGTTACAATGCCGTTGTTGAGGAAGTTGCCTTGGAAAGATTTGTCGTTGAATCGTCCGGGGTTGTCTTCTACGTAGGTGTCGTAGTCGTAGCCCGTACCCCAAGCGTGGAAACCATATTTGTCGATGGTCTGTCCAAGTTTAATTTTGGTGGGGTCGTATACCGATTGGTCTACCCAGTCCCAAACGCATGCGCCAACAATGCCGTTGCTCTTTTCAATTATCTGCCAGTAGTCTACAAGGTTGCCTACAGCCTGACCCATTGCGTGGGCGTATTCGCAAATAAAGAAAGGTTTGCCGTTGCGACCGTTTGAGTTTTCGCGAGTGCCGTCAACGCTTGTGTACATTTCGGAATGCATATCAGAACTGCTGTTGTTGCCGTGGCAGTGAATTGGGCGGCTGTCTATCTTGCGGATAGCGGCATAACCAGCGTCCATGTTTTTGCCCTCGCCGTTCTCGTTGCCAAGACTCCAGAAAATAACGCTCGGGTGGTTGCGGTCGCGCAATACCATGCGCACGTCGCGGTCTACAAATGCCGAAGTCCACGATGTGTCGCGTGTAAGGCTGTTGTTGCCGTGGCACTCAAGGTCGGCCTCGTCCATGATGTAAAGTCCGTATGCGTCAAATATATCGTACATTTTTGGTTGACGTGGATAGTGGCTTGTGCGCACGGTGTTGATGTTGCCCTGTTTCATTAAGGTGATGTCGCGGAGCATTGTTTCTACATCAACATAGCGACCATACAATGGGTGAACGTCGTGAATGTTAGTGCCTTTGAAGAAAATGCGTTTGCCGTTGATTGTTACATACTTGTCGGTGTCGGTATTAACAAGCTTAACATTGCGGAAACCGTATTTGGTGCAGAAAACCATCTCCTCTTTGTTGCCGTCTAATTGGCTGATTACCACATCGTAAAGATATGGATCTTCGGCGTTCCAAGTGTGGAGGTTGGTGAGTTGTGCGGTGGTAAGTGTTACCGAAGTAGAGGCGGCGGCGAGTTTTACCACTTGCTTTTTAGAAGCCACCACTTTTCCGTCGGTGTCGATGAGTTCGAGCAAGAGGGTGCGGCTGCCTTTTATCAGGTTGCGGTTGTCGATGTCGAGAGCCACGTTCAATTGTCCCGATGTGCCGTCTGCGCTTTGGTTGTTTACGGTGATGTAATGGTCGCGTACAAACACTTTGGGTTTTGCCACAAGGTAAACATCGCGGTGAATGCCGCTCATGCGCCACATATCCTGACCTTCGAGGTAAGAGCCATCGCTCCAACGATATACGCGCACCGAGAGTTGGTTTTTGCCTTGTCTAACGGCTTTTGTGATGTCGTATTCAGCATCGTTGTTTGCACCTTGACCGTAGCCGATGAATTTGCCGTTTACCCATACAGCGGCGCAGCTGTAAACGCCGTCGAAATGTATGAATACCTGTTTGTTAGTCCAGTCGGCAGGAAGGTCGAATGTGCGACGGTAAAAACCAGTTGCGTTGTTGCCCTCTACGCCGTGTTCTTCGTAGCCGTCCATTGCGCGAGGTGGCTCGTTGCGAAACGGATAGCCAGTGTTGTTGTAGGTGGGCTTGCTGTATCCAGCCATCTCCCAGTTCATTGGCACGCGGATTACGTCCCAGCGGCTGTCGTTGTAGTCTTCGGCTTGAAACTCGCTGTCGCCTGGCTTTTGGTTCGACCCCGGCACATAGCGGAATTTCCATTCGCCGTTTAGACTTATGAACGATGCTTTTTCGGGTGTAAGCCATGCCTTGCCGTGGCGAGTGTCCGACAATAGCGATTGTTTAGAGGTGTAGGGGATAATCGTAGCATGTCCCTGTTCGCGGTTTACGCTTAGCACATGCTGGTCGGCTATCCATTCTACGTTAAATTCTGTTGCTGTTTTGGTGGGCAGCTGCTGTGCGTTGGCTATTGTGGCCATGCTTGCTGCCATTAGTGATAGTAGTAGTGTCTTTCTCTTTTTCATATTATTTTAGTACTTTATTGATAGCTTCTTGAGCCAAAGGCTCCATTATTTCGTAACCAGCGTTGGTTGGGTGGCAGCCGTCTTGTGTGTATTTTGGGTTCAGCTGCTTGTTCTTGCCATATACAAGAGGTGTGTAGTAGTCGATGTAGTCGAAACCGTGGCTATCGGCATACGACTTGATGCGAGCATTGAGACTTGCTATTTTTGCGCTTGCGTCTTTGATGTCGCGTCGCCAGCTAAACTCGGCGCATGGCAGTACCGACGACAAGATGACAGTAATGCCGTTTGCCTTTGCAATTTCTGCCATTGAGATGATGTTGCCGAGAGTGCGCTCCTCGTCGTAAGGACCAGTGTTTTCTGCCACGTCGTTGGTGCCAACGTTGAGGATTACCACACGTGGATGCAGTGCCACAACGTCCTCGCGAAAGCGGACAAGAAACTGATACGAAGTCTGTCCTGCGATGCCGCGACTAATGTAGCCGTTAGAGGTGAAGAAGTCTGGGCGGTTGTTGCGCCAGAATTCGGTGATTGAATTGCCCATGAACACTACACGTTGTCCGTTGTTGGGCGATGCCACAATCTCGGCATTGTCTTTGGCATATTTACCAATGTTGCCCCAGTCGTTTTGGGCGAAAGAGGCTACAGTACTAAATAATAGTAATGTGGAACAAATAAAAGGTTTTACATTCATAATTTTGAATAGATTAATTAAGGTTTTATTTTTAGTAATAATCATAAAATATTATCTTTCTAAATCACCGGGATTTTCAGAAAATCCTTGTTCGCTCAATATTTGTACACTTGTTGCCGGACCAAGATTTTTCCAATCGTTGACTACCCAAACAACTTTTTTATCGGGCGTTACTTCAACCAATTGTGGACTATTTCCATTGTCGCCACGCGAACAGAGAATAGTGTTTCCATTTTGCAAGCGACAAACACTTTGGCAGTCGGCAAGGCGATATTTTTCAGGTAGTTCGCTGAGGCTTATTTCCCAAACAATATTATCGTTTTTGTCTACTTCAATAGTTCGGCGTTCATTTTCAAGTGTTATCAGTGTGTTGCCGTTTTTTAGTCGGATGGCTGCCCAAGGCTGATTTACTTTGAATTCTCTTACAACTTCAAAGTTGTCAAGTGAATATTCCACTACTTTGTGCTCAGTAAGGTAGCATAGCAAAAGAGTGTTGTCTTTGGTTATTCTCATGCGTCGGCTTTGACCGTGTGTGCCGTTGTTGGCAAACTGGATATCTTTTTCCCAAATAATATCGCCAGTGTTGTGGTTGAAGCGCACTATTCTCGATGTTGGAGCATTTATGAGCATAACGGCTTCATCGTTGCCAATGGGTTGTATAGTGTGTATCTCTTCGTTTTCTTTGCAGTCGTAGCGCCAAACTTCTTGCTTGTCGGGTGTTACTTTGGCAGCCCAATACATGCGTGTGAAGAGTATGTCGCCATTTTTTAGCATCCAAATGTCGTCGAGTTCGTAGCCTTCGCCGGTGTCATATTTCCACACTATTTTCCCATTGTTGACAATGAAGATGCGATTGTATCCCTCACCGATATAAATCATAGGGTAGCGCGATAGTCCTTCGCCGGGTAGGTCGGTTGTTTGGGTAATGGTGTCGCTTTGCCATTGAAACGGACCACCAAGATTTAGATCTTCTTTGGGGCCGTTTTCTGGTACGTTTTCGGCTACAAAGAGGGACAATAGATTGGAAAGTGCATCAGATTGTGTATTTTTTTTGTTGGTGGAACATGATGAAAAAATACAAACAAGTCCCATTACAATGGCTATACAACAAATCTTTTTGTGGTTGTTTGAGCTATTCATCAATTAATTTTTTAGTTGATAGTTTGTGTGTTGTGTTTTAACTTCTTTAGTAATTACAAATTCCAATTCTATTCTGTTTTTTGGGTGGGAATTTTCATTACTGGTTTTGGTTATAGTCAAAGATATAAAGTCTGTATATATAGTATTTATAACGTTTTTGCCAAATATGTTAATAAAACATATTTGGCAAAAATTAAAACATTAATATTTTTTTAAACGCTTTTTATGAAAGCGATTCATCTTTGAATTTGTATTGCTCTCTGTAGTCTTTGGGGGTCTGATTGAAGTGCTTGCGGAATTCGGTATAGAATTGTGATCGGGTGTTGAATCCGGTAGCGTAAATTATCTCCTGAATGGTCATACCTGTAGTGGTGAGCAGTCGTGCTGCTGCATTTATTTTGTATGTTTTGATATACTCTTTTGGTGTTGGTAATTGAGCGTTTTCAAACTTGCGATAGAGGTTTCGTTGGCTTATGTTTAGTTGTTCGGCCAATACTTCGGGTGTATAGTCGGCATCGCTCAAGTTTTTGTCTATCAGCTGTATAACAGTCTCAATGAATTCTTGTGACTCTTTTGATATTAGCTTGCCCGATGAATATGAGTAAGCTGATGCCGACGAGTTGTAATACTCTTTGAGCAATGTTCGGTTTTCGAGCAAGCGGTTGATTGTGGCTTGCAGATAAGCTATGCTAAATGGCTTGCTGATATATACATCGGCACCACTTTCAAGACCTTCGATGCGTTCCTCTTCTGACGATTTTGCGCTCAAAATTATCAGCGGAATGTGCATTGTGTGTTTGTTTTGCTTTACTTGTTGTATGAAGTCCAATCCATCGATGCCGGGCATCATTAGGTCGGTAATGATGAGGTCTGGTTGTTCGTTTTTCAACTTTTCAAAGCCCTCGTCGCCGTTGTGAGCCGTTATCAGATGATAGCCTTCTAAGCTTTCACTTATGAGGTCCAAAATATCTTGGTGGTCGTCAATCACAAGTATGGTTGGCATGTTTTCGCCTGTTAGGCGTTTGGGTTTTGAGTTGTCGGCCTTCTTTTCAGCAATTGGTTGTGTTTGAGTGGTTAGCTGCTGCAGGTATTGCACGTTGGTAGCTATAGTCTCTTGCTTGTTGGGCGCATTTTGGGGCAGTTCGCGTTGGGGCAATGTTACTATGAAGTGAGTGTATTTGCCTACTTCGCTCTCTATCTTTATGTCGCCACCCAATTGTTTTACCATATTGTGGCATATTGCCATGCCAATGCCGTTGCGCGATGTTTGTTCGCCGTTTTGGCTCTCTTCTACATTGTTGAATACGCTGTAGTAGTCGAATACGCGTTTTTGGTCTTCTTCTGATATGCCAACTCCGGTGTTGTATACTGAGAATACTATATTGTTGTCAACTACTGCCAATTTTACCTTTATTGTACCGCCTGATTTGGTGTATTTGAAGGCGTTTGAGATGAGGTTGCTCACTATTCTTATCACGGCTTTTTCGTCAGAGTTCCAAACTATGCCTTCTTCCAAATCTTTCTCGTAGTTGATGTTGTGGCGTGTGGCTATGTCGGCAAAGGCATCGAAGTAGTCGATTATGAGTGCTGATATTTCTACTTTTTTGATGCTGATGACATGATGTCCGGTTGTTACTTTGCGGAAGTCGATAATCTCTTGTATGAGTGAGTTTAGGCGCGATAAGTTTCTGATAATCTGCTGGATATATTTTTTTACAAATTGATTATCAGCTTCGTGTGTCAGTATGCGTTCGCACGGACCGTATATTAGTGTTAGCGGTGTGTTTAGTTCGTGCACTACGTTGGTCAAGAATTTTAGCTTCTCTTCATATAGTTCGTCACGGTGTATCTGTTTCAGACGTGCCACCTCGGCAGCTTGCTTTTCTTTTTGCTTTCTGCGCCAGTTGTAGGCATATCCATATATCATACCTATCAATGCCAATGCATAGCATATATATGCCCATGTTGACAGGTACCAAGGTGGTGTGATGGTTATAAATAGGCTAAATGTGTCGCTCTCTGTGCCTGTTGAGAGATTTTTGTACTTTATATATAAGGTATGCTCGCCAATAGGTAGGTGAATAAACGAGAAGATGTTGTTTTGTCCGTTGTCACACCATTCGTCGTCGCCTGATAGCTGGTAGTAATAGTTGTTGAATGGCTCTGATATGTAGTTGAGTGAGCCTACTCCAAGTCTGAATGAGTTTTGCTGATAACTAAGTGTAAGGGTGCGGCTGTCGTTGTCGCCCGACAGATATTCGCTGATGTTTTGTTGCACACCATTTATAGAAAATGTGGTAAATGCAAGTTCTGTTGGTCGCTCAGATAGTTGTACTTTGCTATCCTGACTGATGACTGCAAAGCCGTTGACGCCACCAAAATATAGCTCATTGTCTCTGCGCGATGCTGCTCCATCGCTAAATTCGGTTACGTCGAGTGAACCTTTGCGCCCATATACGCGCAATATTTTTTTGTCGGTCGATAGTGTTACAATGCCAGCGTTGGTTGTCGCCCAAATGTCGTTTTCTGTGCCGCTTATAAGTGCGTGTATGGTGTTGCCCGGCAGTCCATGGCTTATGTCGATGAGTTGCATGTTGCCTTGGTTATCGACCACTACAATGCCACATCCGGTGCCTATCCATAGGTTGTCGTCAATTGGCAAAAGTGAGAAGATGTCGTTGATGCAAGGGTTTGTGAAGTTGGGGCTTAGCTCTATATGTTTGAGTTTTTCGTTTTGGTCAATTTGGAACAGACCTTTGCCTCGGTTGCCGCACCACCATTTGCCATTTTTGTCATGTGCTATGCAGAAAAAGTAGTTCGATGATATTTTGCCATTGTCGAGCAGATAGTTTTTTATGTTGGTCAGATGTGGTTGTCCGCCTACAAAGTTGATGTTGGCACGGAATATGCCAAATCCGAGTGTTGCTATCCATAGTTCGCCGTTGTATTCTTGTGCAGCTACAACTTGTTGTAGTGGTTCGCTACTATTTACGGGGTGTATTTTTTTGCTTGCATACGAATAGTAGTTGAGACCATTGGCTCCGCATATCCAAATGCCTTGGTCGCCACTTTCTGCAAGCGCATAAACTATGTTGCTATTTAGTTCGCTATTGCTTTCGTTTATGAAGTATTTGTCTGTTTGGGCAGCGTTATTGCCCTGCACAAAGTTCGGAATGGTCATCAGTCCATCGCCTTTTGTACCTACCCAAAGGGTTCCGGTGATGTCTTTCAGTACGGCTCTTACTGGACATGATAAACTTGTATTGTCGTTGGTAAATGTGCGTATCGAAAAGGGTTCATCGCAATACATATATACACCTTGTCCGTCGGTGCCTATCCAAACTATGTCGCCATAGCGGTCTTTGAGCATCCGAAATACGCCAGTTTCTATGCCAAGGTCGGTAGATTTGTTGTCGTTCTTTTGCAAGTCGAGCACTATTACGCCATGACTATAGAAAGCTATGAATAGTTTTCCTTTGAATTCTACAATGTCAGATACGTCGCCTCTTGTTGCAATCTCTTGCGATAGCGATGATAGCTCGCGTTTGTAGCCTGTTTTTAGGTCGAAACGATAGAGGATGCCTTGGTCGTCAACAATATATTCGGCATAGTTTTCACCATTGGCCGATATTATTGGTGTGTTGTCTATTTTTTGTTCTTCTCCTAATATATACTCTTCGTTGCTTTGGTTTATTGCATATTTTGATATGCCTTTTTTATGGAAAATATATAAATATTGGTCAGTGAATGTGTAGTCTTTTACATCATCTGGTATAACTCCCAATAGAGCTATTCTTTTTAATGCTCCGTTTGCATCTTGATAATGCAAAACCTCTTCGCCCAGCATAAATTCCTTCCCGTTAGCACTTTTCCTGATGCTGCGCAATCCCTGAAATTGGTCGTAAAATTCTACTTGTTGTTTTTCGTTGTCAACTATGTTGAGTCCGTAGTTTGTTAGCACCCATGTTTTTTGGTCGTTTGTGCATAGCACATCTTCTATCAGATTTCCTCTCAGATACTGACCAGAATTTAGCATAAAGTTGCATACTTGTATGCCATCATAGCTGTGCAATCCGTCGACGGTGCCAAATAGCATAATGCCATTGGGTAGTTGTGCCAATGAAAGTACCGAACTATTAGTCAACCCATCTTTGCCAGAGATGTGTCTGATATTGTATGCCAATGCGTGTTGACAAATGAATAGGGCTAAACCTAATATTGCGATGTTTGAGAAAAAAGTTTCTTTTTTGAGCATTCTTTTTGTGCTAAATGACAGCGCAAAGTTACTTATTTTGAGTTAATGAACGTTTGATATAATTGATTTTATTTAACTATTGATTAATATTTCTTTACAAAACTTTATAAATATACATTTGTAGAAGGAGTTGATTGTTAAATGACAGTTTATAATCATTTTTTTTAATTAATATATTAAGATGTGTTGGATTAATAACTATCTCAAGTTTCGCAAGTAGAAATATTCTGCAAACAAGTCCCCAATATATGACCTTCCCATTAATTTTACTTTTTCTGTGCCGACAGAAAAAGTAACAAAAAGAACTCGTCG
>CAJONN010000061.1 GCA_905235955.1 uncultured Marinilabiliaceae bacterium | reverse complement strand
TCAACGTGTCGGGCAATGGCACTACTCAGCCTACAGCAAAGGCAGGAACTGCAATATTGGGTAAGAGAGGATGTGTTGACTTTTCTCTTGCCTATAATTACGATTGGAACACACAGCGAAGTCAACCAATAAGTCAAAAATATATCTATCCTAATTATGATATATCACTCGATGGTAATGGGGATGGTGATTGGCATAATCATATAGCACGAGGTATGTTGTCATGGCAAATAGATTCGCTTAATATTATATATGCAGATGTACATACAAAAATCTTGAAAACCGACTTCACAACATATTGGACACAATATACTGAATTGAATAATGCAAAATCTGAAGTAAGTTTGTTTGAAAATAAAAATGATAATACATCAGGAATAATAGAGTCTAATTTCATATATCGTAATTACAATGCACTTAACATTGAGCGACTAACATTGGGTTATCGCTATTCATATAACCCAGATAAACGCCATTACACCCAAACATGGCATTCTGCAACATCAAACAATAGTATGCACACATATACCCAAACCGATGGTGGCATGTATGAGCATACAATGAATATTGCCTATTCAAATATGTTGCATAGCAAATATAAGATGACAGTTGGTGCAAAAAGCATTTTGCGCAAAGGAGAATCTGAATCAACTGAAAGTTCTAATATGTCATATAAGCAATTATTAGCTCTTCCTTATATCAAATTTTATGGTTCGGTAATTGGTATAAACATCAATGCGAACTTGAATGGTGAATATCTTTATCAGTCGATGCACGTTATGAGTCCTGATGAAATCGAAACGTCAAATACCAAGTTTTATTTCACTCCATCTGTAGTATTGTCGCACAATTTCAAAGGTTGGCAACTATCAACAAATTACGCTCGTACTACTCACCGACCATCAATAACTATGCTCAATCCCTTTGTTGCCGTTATCAATGGCAATGCATCTTCGGTAGGTAATCCAAAGCTAAAAGCGGAAGTAAAAAACAGTGTATCGGTCTGTATATCAAAATTTTCTCAAGGACTTTTTTATAATGTTGGTATAAATTATTCGCAAACAAACGATGCTATATTGGTGCGTTACGACAATGAAGATGTAGTAATATCTTCGTATGATAATATTGGCATTGTGCGCACCTTTACAGGCAATATGTTTGTTCAGTGGCAACCATTGTCGGCTTTGGTGCTGAAGTGCAGTGCTAATGGTGGTTATTATAATCTCGACGCTGGTGATACGAAGCAAGCCGACTATACACTAAATATTTTTGGATGGATAGATTACTACATGCCTCGAGGTTGGAATGTTGGGACAAATATCATGCATTTCAAGCAAGTGCCTGAGCCGTATAGCACAATCAACGCCATCACGCAATATTCATTACGTATAGGAAAAACTTGGTTTGGCGGTCGACTTATGGCCAATGCAGAGGTGAAGACACCTTTTCAGAAGTACATAGATATGAAAATTGAAACCGAAATGAACGATTTTTCTATAAACAAAACTAATAGTATGGTAGCAAGGTCGATAGGTGTAAATGTGTCATATACATTTAGTAAGGGAAGTAAGGTTAATCTAAAACGCGACAAGACAGTGAAATATACAGATCAACAAACAGGTGTAGAGTAGTTTTTTTGAAATTTTTATATCAATGGATAATAGTTTTGAATTATTTTGAAATCAATTTTCTATATTCTGAGGGGGTAATTCCAGTATAACGTTTGAAATATTTAGACATAACTATGTGATCTGCAAAATTTAATATGTTTGCTATTTGAGTAATACTTATAGCATTGTCTAAAAGAAGTTTTTTTATTTCACGTATTAGGTGCTTTTGTATTAATTCTGAAACAGTTGCATTACTAACATTGCGAACCACACGTCCTAAATATTGAGGGCTTACACATAATATATTTGCATAGAATTTAACGTTGTGCGACTTTTCAATGTGGTTGTCTAAAGCTGTAACTAAGTTGGAGAATATACGTTCTTGATGAGTTATGTTGGATTTTGATGTTAACTTCGTCAGTGATAGGCGTTTGTTGATATTTTGTAGCTCCAAGAATAGAATTTGTATTCTCAACTCTATTAGTTGATGCGAGTATAATTTTCGTTCATAAGAGAGCGTGTCGGCAATGTCTTCCCATTGTATGGTAAGTGTTTTTATTGCTAATGCATCTAATTGAATTACATATTTTTTATCCATCATCTTTATATATTCAATAGGCATTGGAGGACGACATGGAAAAATACTATGAAAAAAATTTTCGTCAATAAACAATCCGTATGCTTCAATATCATCAGATGTTTCAATTATATGCCAATGTGGAAATAATAAAAAGTCGGAAAACATATTGGCTTCAATAAAAAATTGCTTTTCACTGTTGCCTATAGTCATGTGCCCACGCCTAACCCAAATAAGACAATGTGCATCGGGCGTATCACCCTTTAGAATAGCAGCATATTTAATGTTTATTTTCAATGCACCAATCTTATGTGGATGGAAAAGAGGTAGATTGAACGAACTGAAAAAATCTGATAAATCCAATGTATTAAGCTCTAATTTTTATGAAACCAAAATTAATCAATTGTTTTCTAATACTGACATATTAAGGTGTGTCATTTTTTAACCATTGTTTGTCATAATAGAAACAGGTTCTATTATGACTTATTTTAGCCTAAAAAAGGCATATAAGTAGAATTTTTATAAATGTAAATTTGTGTTGATAAAATCATATCGATATGTAACAGACCACATTGGCAAAAAGGAGCGGTTCTCGAAAAGCTATACGAGTAGGGGATAATTTTCAAATACATACAAAATGAAAATACAAGAAGAAAAATTTGAACTCGAATTCGTTGCAATGCCTGAAGTATTTTCGGAGTTGGATTTGAGTGAAATTCGTGGTGGTAGAGTTGTAACTGACTACATGGAATGTGGTCAACATCATGATGGAACAGAATCTACCAAAAAATTGTTAGCATTAGTTTAGAGGTTTACTAATGTGAGGCGAAGTGTCGAAAATATCTTCGCCTCTTTATGCCTTTTGTTTTTATGAAATACTCAAAATATAATTATCTCTTCAAGTCGAGATATGGATTTCTCCTATATAACTCCGCATCTAATGCATTTATAAAACTTAGCGAGAAATTATTCTTAATGTTGGATGGAATAGAAAAAGGGATAAGTACCATAGACCAATTAGATTCGAATGTTGTTGAATCGCTTTACAAAGCAAAAATTTTTGTTGATGATGATAATGTTGTGTTATATAAAAAGCGGTTGCAATACTATTTCAATACGTTTGATTCTACTAATTTAGGTCTTGCCATAGCACCTACTACAAATTGCAATTTCTCATGTGTTTATTGCTATGAAGGTTCACGTAAACCTATGTATATGTCAGCAGATGTTGAAAATGCAATTCTACGCTTTATAAAATCGCACAAACGAGTTGAAAAACTGAATCTTATATGGTATGGAGGAGAACCTTTGTTGGGATTTGAATCCATAAAACGATTATTAAATGGTATTGATAAAATAAGCAATCTTAAACTTTGTAAGCATACAATGACAACAAAAGGCTTTCTGCTTACAGAAGAAAAAGCATTGTTTTTTAGAGAATATCCTCTTGATTGTGTTCAAATAACCATAGATGGTAACAAAGAAATGCATAATTGCCGAAGAAAATTAAGTGTAGGCAATGTTGGAACGTATGATACAATTGTTAGTAATATTGATACATTTATATCTATCAATCCCAATACAAGAATCGCAATCCGTGCTAATTTAGACCATAGTAACCTTAATACATTTGTCGAAGAATACAACGATTTGACAAATAGATGGAAGGAAAAAAATGTTATTGTATATCCTGCTTTTGTACAAGATTTTCGTTCAATAATTAAAAATGTTAGTGAAGATAATTTTGCAATCAATGGCTGTCGAGATGTATGTTTAACATCATCAGAAAAATTGGCATTTTTTGAAGAATTGCGTAAAAAATTCAATCTAAAAATAAATTTTACACCTCAATATGCAATTGGTGGTTGTGGAGCTACAGTTTTGAATTATTATGTGGTTGGTCCTGAAGGAGAATTGTATAAATGTTGGAATGACATAGGCAATAAAGATGCTATAGTTGGCAATGTGCTAAGTGATAAAATAACAAACTATGATTTACTATCTCGCTATTTAGCTGGTCCGTCTATGTCTGACGATGCTAAATGCATCGACTGCAAGTTGTATCCTATCTGCGATGGTGGTTGTACATGGAATAGACATAAGAATATTTTTGAAGGTGCTAAAATCGACTTATGTTCTAATAGATCTGCAAATCCACAAAAATCTTTTGAACTTTACTACGAGCAAATAAATAATTTATGAAAAAACTATTCTTCCTTATTATTCTATGTGTTGTTGCAAACAATGCATTTTCACAATATGCTGTCAATGGCAAAGTTTCTCAGCCCAATGGTTCGCCTATCGACTATTTCACCGTTCGCTTTTGGGCTGACACAACGAGCGTTGCAATGGGTAGCTTCGTTGGTGGTGAATTTTCGGCTAATGTTCCATCTACGGCGAACTATATAGAGGTTTCGGCATGGAATTTTCAACTATATCGGAGTAAAATAGATCTCAATGCTGACACTATTCAGTGCATACTTATGCCAATGCAACATGTTATCGATGAAGTGAATGTTGTTGCAAATAAGCAAACTCTAACCATCGATGGCGATACATACACGCTTGCAGTGGCTGGCACAAATCTATCGGCAGTTGCCAATGTCAATGATATTTTGAGCAAAGTGCCACTCGTGATGATTGACGAGCATAACCAAGCCTCGGTGTTTGGCAAAGATAACGTTGCAATTTATCTCAACAATAGGCGCATAAAAACAGCAAAAGAGATTGACAATATCAACCCACAACTAATAAAAGATATTAAGTTGATAGCTTCACCAACTGCTAAATATGATGCTGACGCTGATGCTGTAATCAAAATAACAACAACTGACAACAGCGGAACCAACATCACATTGCGCGACGTCGCTATGTTGGGGCGAAGATTTTCAAATTCGCTAAATCCAAGCATCAATTTGAAATTGGGGCAAACAAATATCTATGCTGATTATACATTTACTGCCAAACAAAGTAAATCGTATGAAAGCAATGGAGTGAATAATAAGTTTGAAAATAAGCAATATAGAGATAATAGTAATGTGTGTGGGAAACTAATCGACCATTCGTATACTATAGTTGGCGAACACACTTTCAGTAATGCGAACAAACTCTCTTTGCAACTTGTTGGTTGGAATGGCAACGAAAAGCCTCAAGTTAAAGCTGTTCAGATATATACCAAAGCCGATACTACGACAACAATATACACATCTAAAGATATTTCGGGTACAGAAAATCACTACGATATTGGTGTTGGATACGATTTTAGCATTGCCGAGAAAAACAATATTTCAATTTATGCCAATTATACCATTCATAAAGCAGAAACGGAAACTAATATACTTGAAAATCAGCGCGTGAACGCATATAACTTCGATGCTAAATACGAAGCGTTTGATGGTCAGATAGATTATCAGACCACAACGGCTCATGGCTTCGATTTGTCGGCAGGCGTGAAATTGTCATACGTGCATAACGAATCGGATAGCCATTTCAACTCTGATGATATTGCGTTAATGAACTCTTTTACTTATGGTTATAATTTTACTGAAAGACTTTTAGGCGCATATTTTGATCTGAGTAAAAAGTTCGGGAATCTGAGCACTAATGCCGGCTTGCGAGTGGAGCATACTTATTTTGAAGGGAATAATAATAACATTCGTGTGATTGATACAACATATTTCACCTTTGCTCCAAACGTCAAGGCAACATATAGCACTGCCAACAAACATAAAATTACCATAGGTTGTCGAAGTAGTATTAGTCGCCCATCGTTTAGCAATCTTAGTCCAAATATTCGCTACGATAACATGTTTTACTATCGTCGTGGCAATCCTGAGCTATTGCCTACCATCACAACCAATGTGGCACTTATGTGGGATTATGCCTCCAAATTATGGGCAAATATTGCCTATCGGCACAAACGTAATGCAACCATCTATGAATATTACGAATCGCCTATCAATAGCGATGTTATTGAGGTGCTTCTGAGCA
Organism: uncultured Marinilabiliaceae bacterium; assembly: GCA_905235955.1. Classification (GTDB taxonomy): domain Bacteria; phylum Bacteroidota; class Bacteroidia; order Bacteroidales; family Marinilabiliaceae; genus W3P20-009. Next base: position 3,499 of record CAJONN010000061.1, on the reverse strand, counting down.
ACCACAAGCATGCTCATTTCTTACTCTTTTCGGCTGGCTACAATCTGCAACGAGGTAAATTTAGTTCGACGAATAGTGTAAGTATAACAAAGCCTTTCGCAACTATTAAACTTACCGATGGCGAATATAAAATAAAGCGTACAGCCTATTATTTCAAGACAACGAATAGCTATAGCATCAGCAAAAACTTATCGATAAATGCTGATTTTCTTTATAGCGATTTGGGCGAAACACTTCTTGAACATAAAGATCCAATGTATAATCTATCACTGGGCGCAACGGTATTTTGCCTTGACAAAAAATTAGTTTTTTCGCTACTAATCAACGATATTTTAGATACTTACAAGTTTACCGACCATCGCAAATTTAGCCTCTACGACATAGAGCATACGTATAATCCAGACAACACTTTTGTTCGTCTGACTATGCGTTATTCGTTTAGTTCTGGCAAAACAAAAAGAGTGCAAGTGAACGATAGCAATGCGCAAATTGTAGGGCGAATGTAATGCAAAAAAGGCAAGAAAATTAGTGCCGATTGTCTCTCGAAGTATGGGAACACAGATTGCACAGATAAAACAGATTTGCACGGATAGTCTTTTCAATCTGTGTAATCTGTGTTCTCTGTGCGAAAAAATAAAATGTTATTTTCTTCTTTGACAATTGGTGCAAAGACCATAAATATAGAGTGAGTGGTGCGATGCAATAAAGTTCATTTGGTTCGCAGCATTATCTATAACTTGATATATATCAGGGTCTGCCACTTCGCTCACGCTGCCACATACTGTGCATATTAGGTGGTCATGTGGTTTGATGTCGAGTGATTTTTCGTATTGCGCCATGTTTTTGCCAAATTGATGTTTGGTTACAAGTTTGCAATCGAGCAAGAGGTCGATGGTGTTGTATAGGGTGGCGCGACTTACGCGGTAGTTTTTCTCTTTCATAAAGGTGTAGAGCGTCTCTATGTCGAAGTGACCATTATGAGAGTATATTTCATCGAGTATTGCATAGCGCTCTGGGGTCTTTCTATGTCCGTTTTCTTGTAGATATTTGGTGAATAGATCTTTCACTGTCTCTTTGTAATGCGATATTGGCGTTACATTATTTTTATTCTCTATTGCCATTTTTATTAGTATTAAATAGACTTGATAAAAATAGATATTTTTTTTGAGATATCAATTGATGTTTATTTTTTTTTCAAAAAAAACGCCAAATAGACTACTCTAGTTTCGCAAGTGAAAAACGCACAGAAAATAAGCCATGAAAATTGGCGAAAGGTGTAACCGGCAAATTTTTTCTCGCACCAGAGAACACAGATTACACTGATTGAAAGGATTACCTCTGAAAATCTGTTTTATCTGTGCAATCTGTGTTCCGCAAAATTTTCATTTACGAAAGTTGAGGACTATAAGTAAGTTGGCTGAAAAAACAACAATGGTTGGTCAAATTTTCTGACCAACCATTGCATTTTTTTTGATGATGTCTATTTTGTGTGTTATTCTACACCCATATCTTTGAGTGCTTGTGCTATCTTCTTTTCGGCTGCGGCATCGGCTGCGGCATAGTCGGCAGCTGTCTTCATCTCTGCTTTTGCCTCAAAGTAGAATTTGATCTTAGGCTCGGTACCTGATGGGCGTACGCTCACTTTCATGCCATCGGCTGTGAAGTATTGCAGCACGTTTGAGGTGGCTGGCATACTGATGTCGGTTACCTTGCCATCAACTGTTTGCTTTAGCAGCTTGAAGTCTTTGATTTTTGCCACGGGCGAACCTGCCAACGATTTTGGCGGATTGTTGCGTAAGTTTTCCATCATAGCTTTTATCTCGTCGGCACCACTCTTGCCGGGCTTCACTACGTTGACGGCTTTCTCTTTCTGGAATCCGTAGTCTTGATATATCTTCATGAGGAGTTCGTAGAGTGTCATGCCGTTGTCTTTGGCCCAAGCTGCTATTTCGCAGATGAGGCATATTGAGGCTGGCGAGTCTTTGTCGCGCACTTTGTCGTATGGCAAGAAACCGAAGCTCTCTTCGCCACCACCAATGTATTTCTCTTTGCCTTCGAGTTCACGAATGCGATATGCAATCCACTTGAAGCCTGTGTACTCGTCGTAGAGTTTCACTTGGTTCTTGTCGGCTATTTCGCGTATGAGTTCTGATGTTACAATGGTCTTCACAAGGAACATGTTTGGCTGCAATTTGCCAAGTTTCTTCATGTTGGTGATGATGTACCAGCTAAACATCATGCAAGTTTGGTTGCCGTTGATGATAACCCACTCGCCTTTGTCGTCGCGGCAAACAATGGCAAGGCGGTCGGCATCAGGGTCAGAAGCTATAACGAGGTCGGCACCTACTTTTGTGCCAAGGTTCATGCCCATGGTCATTGCTTCTGAGTTTTCTGGGTTTGGTGATTTTACGGTAGGGAAGTTGCCGTCTACAACCATCTGTTCGGGCACTACATGTATGTTCTGGAAGCCCCATGAACGAAGGCATAGTGGTATTATTACGCGGCCTGTGCCATGCAGTGGCGAGTATACTATGTTGAGGTTTTTCTGGCGAAGGATGACGTCTTGATCTACCATTGCCTCTTTTACGGCTTGCATGTAGTCAAAGTCCATTTCGCCACCAATTATCTGTATGAGGTCTTTGTTTGGGGTGCTCTTTACGTCGTCAACCTTCACTTTGTTTACCTCGTCGATGATGCCTGTGTCGTGTGGGCTCAGCACTTGTGCGCCGTCTTCCCAATAGGCTTTGTAGCCGTTGTACTCTTTGGGGTTGTGGCTTGCTGTGATGTTTACACCGGCTTGTGCGCCAAGCTGACGAATGGCGAATGATATTTCAGGTGTTGGGCGTAGTCCTTCAAACAAGTAAACTTTGATGCCATTGGCTGAGAAGATGTTGGCAACGGTTTCGGCAAAGAGTCGGCTATTGTTTCGGCAGTCGTGACCAACAACAACGCTTACATTTTTTTTGCCTGCAAATGCTTTGTTGATGTAGTTTGCAAAACCTTGTGTGGCCATACCAACAACATATTTGTTCATGCGGTTGGTGCCAGCGCCCATTATGCCACGCAAGCCACCTGTGCCAAATTCGAGTGTGCGGTAGAATGCATCGATGAGTTGGGTTTTGTCTGGGTTGTTGAGCATGGCCTTTACTTCGGCCTTTGTCTCTTCATCAAAGTTGCCACCGAGCCACGTCTGAGCTACGGCTTCGCATTGTGCTAAGAGTTCGGTATCCATAAATATTTTTTTGAAAAGTCGTTTGTGATTTATTTTCATTGTTCAAAGGAAAAGAAAAAAAATGATAATTCATAATCAAATTGCTTTGTAAAGTGAGTCAAGTTTCGCAAATAGAAAAATGCACAGAAAATAAGCCATGAAAGGGCGAAAGAAATATAACCAACAAATTGTTTCCAACAATAAGCACGGAACCCGATTTTCACCTCGCGGTTGTCGCCTTTGGCACGGAGCGTAAAGAAAATTATCGTAGCGAAGCGTTAAAAACGA
>CAJONN010000060.1 GCA_905235955.1 uncultured Marinilabiliaceae bacterium | reverse complement strand
TAACTCGCTTCGCTCAAACAGAAAATCGTTTTTAACGCTTCGCTACGATAATTTTCTTTACGCTACGTGCCAAAGGCGACAACCGCGAGGTGAAAATCGGGTTTCGTGCTTATTGTTGGAAGGCAATTTGTCGGTTATACACCTTTCGCCAATTTTCATGGCTTATTTTTCGTGCGTTTTTTACTTGCGAAACTTAAGTAAGAATGATATCTATAAAAACAACAAAAACAAGTATTTAACCACAAAATAGTTACACATCTACACAAAAAAAGCACACATTGAAACTTACAATCTCTGTGTGCTAACAAAAATATTAGTATATTTGCAATCAAGTTAACTTATACTTTTTTTCAAATTTATTGCAATGAGTTTTGCCAAAGTTAAAAGTGTACGACGTTTGTGTCTATTCGCTTTTTCAATTATTCTATTCGCTGCCACATTTGCGTCGTGCATTCCGCAGTCGCACATTGTCATGATGCAAAACAGAGACAATGGTTCTACTATTTTTGAAGCTCTTGACACTATTACACGCAAATACAAACTCCAAACCAACGACTATCTTTACATCAGCATCACTTCGCCCGATGCGAGGCTTTCAGCCTTTTTCAATCCGGCATTTAACTTAGGCTCAGGTGGTGCTTCAAGTGCACTGACGAGCAAAGATTTCTACTATTATCTGATTGATGATAGCATGAATATCGACTTTCCTATTACGGGCAAAATCAATTTGCGCGATTGCAACGTCGACATGGCAAAAGAACGCATATCAGAAGCAGTGTCAGAATATCTCAACGACTTCACCGTCACAGTGCGCTTAGCCTCCAATTCGTTTACATTCATTGGCGAGGTAAATTCACAAGGCGTAAAAACTATGGCACGCGACCAACTAACCATATACGATGCTATAGCTATGGCAGGCGGCTTCACCCCCTATGCCAAACGCAAAGAGGTAAAGCTACTACGCAAAGACGACACAGGGCGTGTGCACATGTATACACTTGATGTTACTGACGACAACATCATCAACTCTGACTTTTACTACATTTACCCCAACGACATACTCTACGTACGTCCGCTCAAAGTCAAGATGCTCGGCTTTGGCGAAATAATATCAACCAGTTTGGTTACATCACTCGTAACACTATATTTGTTAGTCTTGAATATCAGTAAATAATGGAAAATCAACATTCGCAATATCCGCAGCCCGAAGGTCAGGAAGAAGAAACGATAATAAACATCGACTTCAAAAAACTCCTTGCCGATGTATTGCATCTGTGGTGGCTTTTTGCCATTGCAATAGCTATAGCACTTATAGGTGTCAGAGTCTACCTCCGATACAAAATACCTGTATATAGCTCTACCATTTCTGTTATTCTCGACGACATGAGTCAAAACTCATCGTCAATGCAAAATAGCCTCATCGAGGGTTTTATGGTAGACCCGGGCATGCGCAACATCGACAACCAAATAGCTGTGCTACAATCGTATAGCCTTATTAGTCGAGTTGTTGAACGTATGAACATATACATATCGTTTGCACACAAAGGTAGGCTCAAAACCGTAGAGCAATATGGCTTCAAAAGCTTCTCAGTAATAATGGACTCTACACATGTGCAGCCCATTGGCATACCTATATTTATAACAGAGATAAACGAAAACACATTCCGTTTAGAGGTGCAAGCCGAAAAAGCAGAACTCTACAACTACAAACTGCGCGACTACGATGGCGTAATACGCGACCTCAACATCAACCTCAAATGTCGCTATGGCGACCCAATCATCACACCATGGTGCGCCTTTAGTATAATAAAAAACAACTCGTTTGGTGAGGGCAACTACTTCTGCTTTGAAGACCCTAACATTGTAATAAATAAGTTTAGAAACACTCTTTCGGTCAGTCGAGATGAGAAGTCGAACTCGTCAGTAGTAGAGCTATCAGTAAGCGGTACCAACTTTGAACGCAACAACGACTTTCTCAACACATTGGCTTACACATTTATCAACGACAACCTAAGCCAAAAAAACCTAATAGCCGAAAACACTATCAAATTTATAGAGGATCAGCTCATATCAATATCAGACACACTCAACGAAATAGGCACAAAGCTAAGCCAATTTAAAGTAGCTCATGGCCTGCAACAAACGCTCAACTCAAAAGGCGAAGCAAAATTTAGAGAGATACACGTATACGAAGAGGAGATACAAGAACAACAACTTTTAGGCGCATACTACGACTATTTGGCTACCTACTTCTCAAACGACTCAGTACTCAACGGTGTAATAGCACCAGCCGTGTTTAAAACCAACGCCAGTGCTGCCATAGCTGAGCAACTATCGCAAATAATGCAACTCAATGCTGAGCGACAAGCATACCAAGACACCTATGGCAAAAACTCCAACCCAGCCGCTCGCACAGTAAATGCTAAGCTACAAATAGCACGCAACACACTACTACAGAGCATCGACAACCACAGACGACGCGTTGATGAAGACATCAACGAACTACACTCAAAGATAAAAGGCGTAGAAGGCGAACTATCTACCATGCCAGAAACCGAACGCAAACTGCTTGGCGTAGAACGTAGCTACTCGCTCAACAACGATGTCTACACATTCTTGCTACGCAAACGCTCTGAGTCGCAAATACAAAAAGCCTCCAACACACCAGACCACCGCATACTCGACGCTGCTACCAACAACGGACAGATAGCACCCAACCCGGGCAAAAGTCAGTCGATGGCACTTATAGCGGCTATTATATTACCACTTGGCTTTATAGTACTAAGGCAACTACTCGATGACAAAATTCGTGTAAACGATGATATAAAAAAGATAACAAATATGCCTATTTTGGGCGAGATAACCAACTGCAACAAAGACACACAACTTGTAGTTATCAATCACCCACGCTCAGTGCTATCAGAAATGTTTAGGCGTATGCGTTCGCGCATCGACTTTATGGTTGCACAGAAAAATGTACCAATTTTGGCAGTAACATCATCAATGCCGGGCGAAGGCAAAACATTCTGTGCACTCAACCTTGCATCAGTATTTGCCATCAGTGGCAAAAAAACAGCCCTACTCGGTTTCGACCTACGCAAGCCGGGTATGTCAAAAGTGCTAAACATAGAAAACGTCGAAGGTTTGTCGAACTACATTGTTGGTGCTGCCTCACTCAACGACATCATTATCAACATTAATGAAAACTTAGATGCATTGCCCGCAGGCGTCATTCCACCCAACCCTGCCGAACTCATTGAGAGTCCCAAATGCATAGAGCTAATAAACGAGCTAAAAGAGCGCTACGACGTAATTGTGATAGACACTCCACCTATTGGTCTTGTATCAGATGCTTACACCATTGCTCGTTGGAGCGACTGTCTCTTGTTTGTTGTGCGCCAAGACTTTACACTCAAAGATGCATTTAAATATTCAGTTTCGTCACTTGAAGACGAAAAACTAAAAAATGTTGGACTCATAGTCAACGATATCAACAACGAAAAAGCTCGCTATGGCTACGGATATGGTCATTATGGCAAATATGGCAAGAAAGGCTACGGATACGGCTATGGCTATGGCTATGGCATTTATGGTAAAAAATCATCACACGGATATTATGTTGAAGATTAAGCAATTAGTTTTTACTCTGAGCATAACATTAGCTCTTTTTTCATGTAATGTAAGCAAACACGTTGAACTCACTCCGCGAGCCCAAGCCGATGCCTATTATAGCAAAGGCGAATATACCAACGCATTGTTGGCTTACCAACAGATAGACACACTCTCGCGCGATAGTATTGTATGGCACAACATAGCCAGCGCAGCACTACACACCAAAGATTTTGCTACAGCTACCAATGCAGCCCAACATATAAAAATAGACACAGAGCTAAAAAACGGCTTCAATCAGTTTGCTGACTCAATACAAAACTATCAGTCGCAAGCATTTGTAATTGAAAACAACATCAGTTTCTTCCAAAGCATCTACCCCAAAAACATATTTGACATATTGTCAGTCTACTACAGCCAACGCTCTGACAATAAACTTATTGGAGTATACAATCAGGCTTCGACCCAAGTGCGTTCACAATGTTTTGAGAAATATTTTAGCTTTGTAAAAAACGAAAAAAACGAAAAAGAGCTTACTCAGATATGCCAAAATGCCTTGAGCGACAATGCCAACCAAATAACAGCACTCAAATATTTGGGCGTGCAAACCTACAATGCGGCTGAAGCCGACTACAAAAAGGCAATGGACGAATACAACCGCAACAAAAACAACACAACCTACGCCTACTTGCGTCGCGACCTAAAGCGCATATCGGCAGTATACGTCAAGAGCCGCGACTACCTCGACAAGGTACACGCTCTGCAACCCGACGATGTACCAACAATAAAGTATCTGATCAACATCAACAACCGCCTCGACCAGCCAGCTAAGGCTAAGGCACTACAACGCCTCTTGAAGTGATAAACTCTACTCAGAAAAAACTCGTTGTTTTTCTCTTGCCACTACTACTCTACTTTGTTGCAGAGTATCTATGGGGCGTGTGGATAGCTATAGCGCTATCAGCACTGATACCTATTGTTGCCATTCTGCGATACCTCATTATGCACAAAGGCAACCTAACGCATTATGTGTCAGACTTAGCGCTAATAGGCTTATTTGCAGTGCTCGAACTCATACCCTATCCGCAAGCTATATGCTTTGGTTTTATGGGCGTGCTACTAATAATGTCGGCAAAGCATATTATCAACCTATTTGAGCTCACAGGTGTCAGCACAGAAGCTATTGCACGCAACCCGTATGCTGTAGCCAACATACATTATGCACAAATGCGAATGGGAATATGGTGCATAGTAGGAGCAGCACTTTTTGCCCTGAGCTACACCATCTTCTCGCAAACAACATTTGAGCTTTGGACTGACAACTGGGGAATCACAACCATAATATCAGCTGCAGTAGCCACTGAAATATTGGTTGGCCGCATCAACTACTTCCGCTACCGAAAAGCCGAATGGGTTCCACTCGTCGATGCCGAGGGCAAAGTGGTTGGACAATGTCCGCGACCATTGGTACACAACGGCTCACTGTGGCTACACCCCGTTGTGCATCTGCACGTAGTCAACAATGGTAAACTACTTTTGCAACTTAGACCCAAAACAAAAAAAATACAACCCAGCAAGTGGGATACAGCCGTTGGCGGACATATAGCCGCTGGCGAAAAAATAGACACCGCATTGGCTCGCGAAGTATGGGAAGAGATAGGACTTGCCAAATTTGAAGCCAAACTACTCAAAACCTACGTATGGCAAAGTACTGTAGAGCATGAATATATATTCTCATTCATCACAAACTCTGCCGGACCATTTACCACAAAAAATATAGGTGAAGTTGACGAACTACGTTTTTGGACCAAAGAAGAGCTTAAAGCCAATATAGGCAAAGAGGTATTTACACCAAATTTGGAAAAAGAACTTATTGAACTGATTTTGCCATATATCTAAAAAAATAATAAATTTGCACGTTTAAATATTGTCCTCAATATATGATAAAAACAGCAATAGTAACAGGAGCAACATCAGGCATTGGGCGCGCCACAGCGTTGATGCTTGCTCGCCGTGGCTACAACATAGCCATTACAGGTAGGCGTTTGCCCTTGTTGCAAGATCTTTGTAGAGAAATAGAAAAAACATCTGGTGTAGAATCATATATACTCAACTTTGACATTAGAGACAAACTTGATGTCTTCGACTCATACGATATGCTGCCCGACTCATGGAAAAAACACTTGATGGTATTGGTAAACAATGCTGGCTTGGCTTTGGGCGACGACAGCTTTGAAATGTGCGATGACAATGAGTGGGACCAAATGATAGACACCAACGTAAAGGGATTGCTCTACATATCGCAACTTGTTTCAAACACCATGAAACAAAATGGTTTTGGGCATATCATCAACATATCGAGCGTAGCCGGAAGGCACATATACTATGGTGGCAACGTCTACTGCGCTACAAAACATGCCGTAGACGCTATCACACAAGCTATGCGCGTAGATTTGCTACAATATGGCATCAAAGTGTCGTCAATAGCACCGGGCATGGTCAACACTGAATTTTCTACTGTGCGCTACAGAGGCGATATAGAGCGTGCTCGCAAAGTATATGAGGGTGTCAAACCGCTTTCGGCTGACGATATAGCCTCGGCTATAGAGTTTATCGTTACTCGCCCTGACCATGTGTGCGTCAACGACATGCTCATAATGCCAACTCAACAAGCTATGCCCTACTACGTAGACAGACACACTAAATAAAAAGAAGTCTTTTCATTTTATAATAAATAAAGAACTGCTTCAATCAAGAGAACGATTCTCTTTTTCTGAAGCAGTTCTTTTTATATTATTTCAGTTTTCTTTTACTTGCGGAAAACGAAATGTTTGGTAATAGTTTCGTTGTTGTAGACGCAAGCAATAGTTTCAGCAAACATATCTGCCACTGAAAGAATTTTTATTTTAGGCGAACTCTGACGAAGTGGAATAGAGTCGGTCAGCACCACTTCTGTAATTTTTGAGTTGTTGATATTCTCGTATGCCGGACCTGACAACACGCCATGAGTAGCGAAGGCGCGAACACTGAGTGCTCCCTCCTCTATCATCTTGTCGGCAGCAGCGGTAAGTGTACCAGCAGTGTCAATCATATCGTCCATCAGAATAACGTTTTTGCCCTTTACGTCACCAATGACGCGCAGCTCACCAACTACGTTTGGTTTCGGACGATATTTGTGGCAAATAACCATAGGCACGCCAAAGTGCTTTGAGTAGCTATGAGCGCGCTTAGAGCCACCAGCATCAGGCGAAGCTATCACCATATTTTCGAGTCCGAGTTGCTGAATATACGGAACGAAAATGGTAGACGCATAGAGGTGGTCGACCGGAATGTTGAAGAAGCCCTGAATTTGGTCAGCATGCAAGTCCATAGTTATTATGCGGTTTACACCGGCAGCAGTGAGCAAATCAGCTACAAGTTTAGCTCCAATGGCTACACGAGGCTGATCTTTACGATCTTGGCGAGCATATCCGAAGTATGGCATTACGGCTATGATTTTTGATGCAGAGGCACGTTTGGCAGCATCAATCATCATGAGCAATTCGAACAAATTGTCGGCAGGTGGAAATGTGCTTTGAATCAGAAACACGTGTGAACCACGTATTGTTTCGTCAAATTTGACGGTGTATTCTCCGTCGCTGAAGTCAATTTTATGAACTTTGCCAAGTTCCTGACCAAACGACACTGCAATTTTATCTGCCAGATACTTCGTATTGGTACCCGAAAAGAGTTTGATGAATGACTGGGGTTGCATTTTACTGATGCGTTTTTTTTGTTTTTTGTTGAGATTATTGGTTCTATTCTTTTGGCAAAGGTAGTAATTATTGCAATGAGTATAACTCACTCTTTGTTAAATATCTCAAACTCTTTTTATTTTATTCAACTTTATCGAGGTTCTTTAGTTGTAAAATGCTTTTTTTCTCACTTCAAGATGCAAAATGCACCTAACACTAAGGAGCATTAGGTGCATATTTAGTTTTGAGAAAGATGTATATTTCCTCTTAATGTTCTAAAAAGAGCGATACGTTTTTCTCTATGGTTTGTTCGTTGGTTTCGTGCTTCACAAATTTGTCGCCTGTGATGTGTTCATAGAGTTCTATGTAGCGTTCTGTGATGCTATTTATTATCTCTTCTGTCATCTCTGGCACTTTTTGTCCGTCTTTGCCTTGGAAGCCGTTATCCATAAGCCACTGACGTACAAATTCTTTTGAGAGTTGGCGTTGTGGCTCACCTTTTTCGAAGCGTTCTTGGTAGCCTTCGCTGTAGAAGTAGCGACTTGAGTCTGGCGTATGAATTTCGTCGATGAGATATATTTTGCCATCTTTCTTACCAAATTCATATTTTGTATCAACCAAGATAAGTCCCTTATTTGCAGCTATTTCGGTACCACGCTGGAAGAGTGCGTAGGTATATTTTTCTATTTGTGCATAGTCTTCAGCGCTTACAAGACCTTGAGCTATTATCTCCTCTTTCGAGATATTTTGGTCGTGTCCTTCATCAGCTTTAGTTGTTGGGGTGATAATGGGCGATGGAAATTTTTGGTTTTCTTTCATACCTTCGGGCAGTTTTATGCCGCAAATTTCGCGTACGCCAGCTTTGTATTCGCGCCAAGCGCTACCAGTAAGGTAGCCACGTATGACCATCTCTACGCGAAATGGTTCGCACTTCAGGCCGATGGTTACTTGTGGGTCAGGAGTGGCTATTTTCCAGTTCGGAACAATGTCTTGTGTAGCATCCAAAAATTTTGATGCTATTTGGTTGAGTACTTGTCCTTTGAACGGAATGCCTTTGGGCAGCACTACGTCGAATGCTGAGATGCGGTCACTTACAACCATTACCATATATCGGTCGGCGATGTTGTATACGTCGCGCACTTTGCCTTTGTAAAGGCTCTTCAAGCCCGGAAACTTGAAGTTTGTTTCTACTATTGCCTTACTCATTGTTTTTTATATTAATTGAGTTTTTTTCTTTCTTTTTTTCTTTTTTTTCGGCCTTTTCAAAGGCTTCAACTATACGTTGCACAAGTTTGTGACGCACTATGTCGTTGGCACCAAATTCTATTACTTTTACGCCTTTCACGTTGCGCAATACGGAGGTGGAATATATTAGTCCGCTTAGGCTCTGATGTGGAAGGTCTATTTGGGTAATGTCGCCAGTGATAACAAATTTGGTATTGAGTCCCATGCGTGTCAAAAACATTTTTATCTGTGGCACGGTAGTGTTTTGTGCTTCGTCAAGAATAACAAAGGCGTTGCTCAATGTTCGACCTCGCATGAATGCCAATGGTGCTATCTGTATTACGCCTGTTTCCATCATCTCTTTGAGTTTAAGTGGTGGAATCATGTCTTGCAAAGCGTCGTAGAGTGGCTGTAAATAGGGGTCTATTTTTTCTTTCATATCGCCCGGCAAGAAACCTAATTTTTCACCAGCTTCAACGGCTGGGCGACTCAGTATAATTCGTTTTACTTGCTTGGCTTTGAGGGCTCTAACTGCAAGTGCTATTGCTAAATATGTTTTGCCTGAGCCTGCCGGACCGATAGCAAATATCATATCGTGCTCAGTGGCTGCATCTATCATTTGCTGCTGGTTGGCCGAGCGTGCTTTGATTGGATGCCCATCGATGCTGTGCACTACGGTGGTAGCATCGGTACTACTTAGTTGTGGGTTGAGTGCGCCTGTGGCTATGTTGAGTATGGCTTGTTCGGTCAAGACGTTGTGCTCATTGTAGTAGCTCATCATCTGACCTATTTTTTCTTCAAAGTCGGCCACTTCTTCAGCTTCGCCCATAGCTTTTATCCAATTGCCCCTACAAACTATTTTGAGTTTTGGGAAGTTGTTGCGTATAAGTTCCATTTTGGCGTTTTGCGCGCCACAGAACTCTATGAGGTCAACTGTGTCTAAGTAGATCAGTTTTTCAATCATTGTGTATGTGTCAGATGCTATTTTTTTTGACCACACAAAATTAGAAATTAATAGCGAAATCACTACTCTTTTATTAAAAAATGCTTCATGGTTATTTTATTTACTCAACTTTCGCAAGTAGAAATGTTCTGCAAACAAGTCCCCAAACACGGCTTTTTATTAGTCTTTTACTTTTTATTTCGCTACGCTCAATCATCTTCGGGTCTGTGCCGACAGACTCAACGATGATTGAGCGTAGCGAAATAAAAAGTAACAAA